>JANYFQ010000246.1 GCA_025362615.1 Hymenobacter sp.
TTTCAGCCGGCCGCCCGCCGGCTACGCCGCCAGCAGGCGGCTGTTGGCGCAGGTTGTCGGCCTGGATGGCCAAGTCCTGTTGCGCCTCGGCTGCGGCGTTGTCCGGGGTGGTGAGGCGGCGCGGCGTGGCCGTGAGGCCGATGTGCCGGGCGGCGGGGTTGCGGGTAAGCACGGCGCTCCACTTGCCCCAGGCCGAGCGGTGGCATTCGTCGATGACGATGTGGAAGAAGTAGTTTTCGGGGTAGTGGCGGGTCAGGAACGAGGCATCGCCCGCGCCGTCCACGCCCAGCGTTTGGTAAGTGGCCACCACCACGCGGGCGTTGCGTTGCGGCAGCCCGCCGCTGGCGGCGGCGGCATCGGTGCCGAACACGGCCCGGAGCGCCCCCAGGGCCTGGGTTCGCAGTTCGTCGCGGTCGCAGACAAACAAGGCCCGCGTGAGGTGGCCGGCAGCGGCCAGCTTGTGCAGCAGTTGGGCGGCGATGAAGGTTTTGCCGGCCCCGGTGGCCAGCGTCAGCAGCGCCCGCGTGTGCTGCGGCAGCGCCAGGTGTTCGAGGGTGGCCCGCACGGCGGCGTCCCGGTAGTAGCGCGGGGTGCTGCCGGGCGGGTAGCGCACCAGCAAGGGGGCGGCTTCGTCGTCCTCCAAATCGAAGCCCACGCGCTGTTCGTAGCGGTGCTTCAGTTCTTTGGGGGTCGGAAACTCGGCCAGCGGCCGGGGCGCACTCGTCAGGCCGGTCAGGTCGTCGTACTCCACAAACTGGTGCCCGTTGGAACTGTACACGAAGGCCACGTTCATGCGCCGGGCGTAGGCCCGCGCCTGCTCCAGGCCGTGGGCGGGCGACAGGTGTTCGGCTTTGGCCTCAATCAGGGCAATCGTGACGGGGGCCGAACTCGCGTTGAGTTCGGCTCGCAGCACGTAGTCCACCCGCGCCCCGTCTTTCGACGGGTGTGGCCCCCCCCCAACGCCACGATTTAGCCCGCTGTCACTTCCCGCCCAATCATGCTTTTCGTCCAGCTGCGCTTGAATAACGCAGGGTCAATCAGGTTGGCGCGGGTGTCGGCCTCGTTGTAACTCATGCCAGCAGAAGGAAAAAAGAGGAAGGAAGTAAGGCGACGAAGATACGTGGTTGGCGAGCAGCGAAAAACAAAGAAGCCCCGGCCGCTCCTCGCAGCCGGGGCTTCCCCGTTTTTCCTCCCGCCGCAGCGCAGCGGCAGGCTATGCGGGCGTGCTACCCGGCACCGGCGCGGCACCCGGCGCGGCGGGCTGCCGGGCACCGGGGGCATCGTCAATCCGCAGGGCTTGCAGCAGGGCTTCGCGCAGGCCCTTGAAGGCGAGGCCCAGGGTTTTGGTGGCCGGGCGCAGCTTGGCTTCCACAAACTTGTCGGCCGCTTTGAGGGCGGTGCCCAGGGCGGTGCGGTTGGTTTTGCCCGCTTCGATGACCAGCTTGGGGGCCGCCAGCAGTTGCTTAAAGGCGGCGTTGGCCGCCGCCAGTTCGTCGAGTTCGGGTTTGCCGATGCCGGCGTCGCTGGCCAGCTTGGTTTTCAGGGTCTGGGCCTGCTGGGCTACGCGGCGGGTTTCGGTCAGGGCCACGGCGGCGGGCAGGGCCTTGTAGTCGGTTTTGTTGCGGCGCAGGGCGTGGGCCTTTTCGCTGGCCTGCGCGTCGGTTTCGTCTTCCAGGTACAACAGGTAAAGGGCGTTGGCCACGGGCAGCGCCGCCGCAATGGCCCGCTGCTGCTCCTCCGATTTTTTGAGCGTTGCGCCTTTCGAGCGTCCTTCCGGGCCATCCATTAGGGCGGTGGCGGCTTGCAGTAGCGCGGTGTGCTGCCCAAACACCCGCAGCACCAGCCCCGGCAGCGCCGGCCCGGCGTAGGCGTCGTACACGCTTTTGACTTTTAGCTGACGGTTCCAGTTAGCAACTTGGGGCTTTTCCATGAGTAAAAAGGGGTTAAGTGAATGTTACGGTTCGCAAAGATGATGTAAAATTTGCTAATTCCCAACGGGTTGCGCCCGCCGCTTATTGCCCCGGCCGGTGCCCGGCGCAAGCGCCGCCCCGGCCGGGGCTACTGCCTGCCCAAAAAGTGCCCCCAGCCCCTGCAAAGGCCGTTTTTGCCTGCCAGCCAGGCCCAAACACGCCACCGGTTAGCACGATTTCGGGTCCGGTTAAAACGATTTCCAGTCAGACTAGCGCGATTTCGGGTCCGACTTGCATGATTTCCAGTCAGGCAGGTGCGATTACTGGTCCGACTTGTACGATTTCCAGTCAGGCAGGTGCGACCGCCGGACCGGTTAGCACGATTTCCAGTCAGGCAAGTGCGGCCGCCGGACCGGTTAGCACGATTTCAGCCCCGACTTAGACGATTTCCAGGCGGAGCAGCCCGATGTTTGGCCCTCCCCGCCCGCTTGCTCCGCCGGCCGGCCCGTGGGCGGGGCGAGGGGGTGGCTTTTTCGAGGCGTTCGACCAGCTAGCCGAAGCGGGCGGACGGCAGCGGCCCCGCTCGCTTGTGCCGCCTGCGTCTTTCCAGCCGGCTTGGTTGTTCGTCAGGCACCCGCCCGCCGCGCCGCCCACACCTGCCCAGCCAGCCACAGCGCCAGCAGCCCCGCGCCCACCCACAGCACGGCCGCCTCGGGCAGCCACTGCGCCAGCAGCCCGTGCAGCAGGCCCAGCGCCAGCGCCGCGCCGCCAAACTGCGCGGCCCAGGCCCGCCAGGGCAGCAGCTGCGGCCAGGGCACGGCCAGCAGCCGGGCCGTGTGGGCCAGGTAAAACGCGGCCTGCCCGTAGGTGCTCACCACGAAGGCCAGGGCCACGCCCGCCAGCCCCAGCCCGCAGTAGAGCGGGTACATCAGGGCCAGGGCCACGAGCAAATCGAGTACGGCCCCGGTGCTCAGGGTGCGCCCCCGGCCCTTGTGCTGCAAGAGGGCCGTGAAGTTGTAGGCCCGCAGCGGCACCACGAGCGAAGCCACCAGAAACAGCGGCACGGCCGCGTCGTAGCGGTGCGCGAACACCACCCCGAACAGCTCGCGCCGGAAAAACACCAGGAAGAAAAACAGCGGCCCCACCAGCCGCCCCAGCAGCGCCCCGGCCGCCCGCAGTGCCCCGATGCGGGCGGCATCGGCGGTGTGCGCCTCGCCGAAATGCAGCAGCAGCCCGCTGCCCGCCGCCCCCAGCAGCAGCGGCAAAAACGGCACGTCAATCGTGCCGTTGAAGTAGAGCGCGAAGCCCGCTGCGGGCAGCAAAAAGCTCAGCACCAGCTTATCGACCCACTTAAAAAGCACCTGCACGATTTCGTTGAGGGCGGTGTGAAACCAGAGACCAAGCACCTCGCTTTTTTCACTCCCTGGACCTGGATGGTGTTGGGTGTTGGGTATTGGGTGTTGGGTTTTAGGTTTTCGGTGTTGGGTTTTCGGTGTTGGGTTTTCGGTGTTGGGTGTTGGGTTTTCGGTGTTCGTCTGCCTAACACCTAACACCGAAAGCCTAACACCCAACACCCAACACCGAAAACCTAAAATCCAACACCCAACACCCAATACCCACGCCCCGAACCCTACGGCTCCGGGGGCAGCCGGCCGGGCCAGCCACCCCAACACCCCCAACCTTACCCCATTGGCCAGCAGCAGCGCATTCAGCAGCCCGCCACTCCCCACCCAGCCGCCAACAAACAGCCCGTGGGCCGCCAGAAAGGCCGCCGCGTAGGCTCCGCTCAGCCACGCCACCGGCCCGAACTGCCGCCGCAGCAGCGCGTAGGCATCGAGCACGGCCACGGGTACGCCCAGCAGCAAAAACGCCCCCGCCTGCCAGGCCGCAAACGGCGACCCCGCCCCGTGCTGCACCGCCGCAAACCCGCCCGCCAGCAGCCCCCACCAGCCCAGCAACCCGGCCAGGTGCCGCCGCCGCACCCCGCTTAGCAAGCCGGCGAGTTGGGCGGCCGGGTGGGTAAGCACCAGCGTGGGCAGGCCCAGGCAGGCCACCACGTGCAACACCTGCCACTGCACCCAAAACGCCTGGTACTGCCCGTAATAGGCCGGGCTTGTGCGCCGCGCCAGCCACACCAGCGCCGCCACGGTGGCCAGCGCCGGCAGCAGCCGGATAACGAAAATGGCGGCGCTAGTGCCCAGCAGCGTACTGCGCGGCGGTGCGGCGGGCGTGGGCATCACAAAGGGTGCGGTCAAGAAGGCGAAGGAGGCGGGCCGGGTTGCCGGCCAGTACGCAATAACCGGCGGGGAAGCTGCGCGTGACGACGGCCCCGGCCCCGACGACCGTAAAATCGCCCAGCTCGACGCCCGGCAGCACCACGGCCCCCATGCCGAGCCAGCAAAACCGGCCCAGGCGCAGCGGCGGCGCGGCCATCACTACATCATTGTCCACCACGTCGTGGTTGGCCGAAAGCAACCCCACCTGCGGCCCCAGGTTGGTAAAATCGCCGACATAGACGCCGTTGTCGGCGTTGATGTACACCCCCGGCGAGTCGCCCGGCCAGGTGCCCTGGCCCACACTTAATCGCTGCGGGCTGCGGATGGTGCTGCTGTGATGCACGGCCCAGCCCACGCCCGCGTTTTGGCGCAGCAAGCGGCGGAAAATAAAATCGAGCAGGTAAAAGCTCAGCGGCACCGCCGGCCGCAGGCCCAGCCGGCGCACCAGCCAGGGTTTGAGCAGGTTTTTCATGGGCGGGGGCAAACTTACGGGTTTTGGCTGCTGGTTTTTGGTTTGACGTTCTGGTAGCTGTCCCGCAGTGGGCGCAGTGGTTAAAAAACGCAGTGGGCGCAGTGTCGTTCAAAAACCGTATGAACAGCAATTCAGCAATTAAACAATTCAGCAATTAACCCCTCACCTCACCTCCACCCAGCCCTTCAGCGTACGGCCGTCCGCGTCGCGCAGCAGGTAATAATACACGCCGGTGCTCAACCCGGCGGCGTTCCAGTCGTTGCGGTAGTCGGGGTTTTGATAGACTTCCTGGCCCCAGCGCGAGTAGATTTTGAGGGAAGCCAGCTGGCAGCTAAAGCGCGGGCGGAAGGTTTCGTTGAAGTCGTCGCCGGCTGCGCCGGGGCGGTTAGGGGTGATGATGTTGGGCACCTCCACCTTGCCCACTTCGAGGGGCGCAAACTGGGCCACGCTTAGGCAGCCGGCGTAGCGGGCTTCGAGGCGGATGCGGTACGAGCCGGGCTGCTCGTAGCGGTGGGTCGGGTTTTCGTCGGGGCTGACGGGCGAGCCGTCGCCAAAATCCCAGCGGTAGGTGCCGCCGGTCAGCAGCGGGCGCAGGGCCACGTTGAATGGGGCCAGGCCGGCGTACTCCGGGGCGGCGGCGCACACCGGCAGGTTGAGGGGCAGGTTGCTGGCCGAAGCCGGGGCCAGCAGCACCTGGCGGGTGGCCGTGGCCGTGCAGGGCGGCTGCACCAGCGTGTAGGTAAGGACGAAAATGCCGCCCCGGTTCTGGGTGTCGGGCGGCGTGAAAAGGCCGCCGGGTGTGGTACCGGGGCCGCTCCAGGTGCCGCCGGGCAGGCTGGCCCCG
>JANYFQ010000276.1 GCA_025362615.1 Hymenobacter sp.
ACGGCCGCCGGAAACAGCGCGGCGGCGGGCGTTACCAGCACGTGGGTGTGGGCGGCCATCTGCACCTTGAGCACGTTCACGGCCGCCTCCAGCCGCACCAGCTTGGCAGTGAGCTGCGCCACCTGCACCAGGCCGCCGTGCGCGGTGCCGTTCAGCTCCAGGTGGCCGGCAGGGGTCAGCCGCAGGCTCACGCCGTTGGCCAGCACCAGCTCGTAGGCTTCCACCTCGCTCACCTGCGCCACGAACATCATCGTATCGAGCCCGTCGAGCGGGGCCAGCGTGACCGCCGACCCCACCACCGGCCACACCAGCAGGCCCACGCCGCCCGCGTCGGGGGCCGCCGCCACGCGCACGTTGTGGTAGTCGGTGCCGTCGCGCAGGCCGGTGGCCACCAGCAGGCCGGCGGCTTTGTCCACGCTTTTTACCGTGCATTGCACGGCCGCGTCGAGTAGCTGTTCCTTCACCGCGTCGCGCAGGGCGGCCCGGATTTCACTTTTCCAGTCCATAGAGCGAAGCGGCCGAGCCGAGGGTGATGTCCTGGCGGTAGCCGCCCCGGTCGAAGGTTTTGGCCACCGCGTCGATGAAGAAGTCGCCGTTGCGCTCCGGGTACTCCGTCGAGGCCAGGGCGGCAATGTCGCCGTGCCGCACGCCGGGCACGCCGTAGGTCACGAAGCTGCCCTTGTAGCCCGTCACCTTCAGCTTGGCCACGTCGGCCTGGGCGCGGGCTCTTAGTTCCGTCTCCGATTTCAGGTCGAAGTAGTTCAGGGTGCGCTTCTCCGCGTCGAGGGCAGTTACGTCGCCCACCGTCACCTTAAGGTCCTTTCCTTTCAGCAGGTGGCTGGTGGCCTCTACGATTACGTGCAGGTCGTCGCGGTCGCGGTATTCGAGCTGGTCGGTCAGCACCGCACCCGGCCCGCTTTTCTGGAAGTGGAAGGCCGACCGGGGCGCGTCGGTGCCCCGGCGGTACACCTGGCCGCAGTAGAGCGTGCCGTCGCGGTAGTAGCTCACGAAGCCGTACTGCTCGCGCAGCTTCTCCAGCACCTTGGCCACCGTCACGCCGCCCGCCGCCCGGAAGTGGCCCAGGTCGGCGTCGAGCGCCGCAATGCGGGTGCCGGCCGGGCAGATGGCCCGCAGCAGCGCCGGCAGCCGCACGGCCGCGTAGCTGCAATTGGCGGGCACGGCCCGCCGCTTCAGCAGGTACATGGCATCCTCGCAGCTCAGCGTGATGGGAGCCCCCGGTTTCACGTCCGTCACGTAGCCCGAAAATTCGGGGCGCAGCGCCTGGCCGTAGCCCAGCTCGACGGCGATGGGGTCGCCGCGCCGCACCCAGTCTTTCAGGTTGAGGCGGTTTTCCTTGAACAGCCAGCGGCCGGGCACCTGCACCGTGGCCGTGCCCGTGAGGTTGCGCCAACTGCTCTCGATTTTGACTTGCAGCACCCGCCGCACCTCGAAGGCCGCCCGGTCGGGGCCGCCCGGCCGCGCCGCCGCCCCAAACACCAGCCGGGCCACCAATACCAATACCATGACGACGACGCTAGTTTTAATGAGATTTGACACGGGACCGGGGGTTGGTTAGACTGAAGAAAAACCCGTACTCCTTCCAAAACACCGACCAGTCGTCGGCCTCCTTTTTTACGCCCTCTAACTGGGCCTCCTTCAGGCGGCGCTGCTCGGCCTCCACGTCAGTCAGCCGCTTTTCCACGCCTTCCATGCGCTGGTTGTTGGTGCCGATGTAGGTGGTGAAGCGCTGGTTGTCGGCCGCAATCTGTTTGAGGTCGAAATAACTCTGCACCACAAAGAAGCCGATGATGGAGAGCAGCATCGGAATGATGAGCCCCTGAATCTTCAGCAGGTGCCGGCTGATGCCCTGGTCGATGGCATCGCCAGCGTTCGGGTCGTTGGGGTCGTTGGTTCTCATAGCTGGTTTTCCAATAAAGTCACCTCCAACTCTTCGTCGCTCACGCACTGGAGCTGGAACGGTATCACGTTGGGCATCCCGGCCACCCGGCCCAGGCTCATGCTCTCAATCACCAGCCGCCGGATGCCCAGGTAGCCGAAGAGGCCCCCTTCCACCGCGATGGCATCTACCACCTGCTCCCAGCGGTGCAGCATTGTGAGCTGGTCGGCGGGGAAGTGGTTGGGGCGGCCTTTTAGGTCCAGCAGCAGCCCCCGGATGGTGATGTCCCAGTCCTCGAAGGCCCACAGCTCCTTCACCGAGCTGGCCGCCCCGTTCGGGCTGCTCTTCGTGATAGCCTTCGAGCGCTTGATTTCGGCCGTGGCCGTGTCGGGCAGTTGCCAGCCCGCGTAGTCGTCCAGCACCACCTGGCCGGCTTCGCGCCCGCTGCCCAGCACCGGCAGCCGCCCGCCCTTAAAATAGATGGGCTGAAAAACGGGCAGGCCCAGCAGGTTCTTGGCGTTGTCCTGAATGGCCACCGTTCCAATGCCCTTGAAATCGAGGATGTCGGCGGTGCGGGCGGGCTTCCCGTCCCCCACTTCGAAGCCGTTGCCAAGGCCGCGCTCCACCGCGTCGAGGCCCGCGTCGCGCAGGCCGTCGAGCCGGCCCAACTGCCGCTGGGCCAGGTCCGGGAACGCCTCCCGGTAGAGCGTGTCGAGGCGGTAGGTCAGCTCAGCCATTGGAAAGGATGATTTCGGAGTCGCGCACCGACCCCACGATGACGCCCGCCACCTGGCGGCCCAGGTCCTGGAGGTTGTGCTGCGCCGCCCCGGCCAGCTTCACGATGACTTCAATCTTGTCGATGCGCGTGCTCACGATGCGGGCCTTCGAGGCATCGCCCTGCACGTCGGTGCCCTTATTTTGCTGGCCCAGCGCCCCGCTGGCGCTGCCGCCGGGCTTGTTGCGGTCCTTGTCGCCGGGCGGCGGCCCCAGGGCGGCGTAGGGGTCGGCGGGCACCGTCACGGCCCCGCCCAGCAGGTTCTTGCCGAAGTTTTTCAGGCCCGAAAACAGGCCCGTCAGCTTCTTCCACAACCGCTCGGCCCAGGCCAGCACCTCGCCGAAGGTGTCGGCCACGGCCTGCTTGAAGCCCGGAAACACCACGTCAATCAGGGTGGTCAGGAACCCGAACGGGCTTTCTTCCCACATCAGCTTCCCAAAGTCGAGCAGGTACTTTTTCAGGTCGTCCCAGTAGTGTATCACCAGCGCCACGGCCGCCCCCACGGCCAGCAGGGCCACGATGAAGAGGCCCACCGGGTTGGCCAGCATCACCACATTGAGCCCCAACTGGGCCGCCGTGGCCGTCACCAGGCTCGCGATGAAACTGCCCAGCCCCACGCCCGCCGTGAACACGAACCGCGCCGCCGTTTGCAGCGCCCCCCAGCCCGAGGCCAGCAGTTGCAGGCCCAGGCCCTTGGTGCCGTCCTCGGCCACCCGGAAGGCCCCGGCCAGCCCGCCCAGCGCCCCACGGGCCACGTCGAGGGCCGGCCCCAGGCGGCTGGCCGTGTCGAGCGCCTGGATGCCCCCCTGCACGAAGGGCAGCACCGGCCGCGTGGCATTAAAGAGGCTGATGCCCCAGTCGCGCACCCGCGCCCCGGCCCGGCCCATGCGCTCGGCGTAGCTCTCCATGATGGGGCGGGCCGCGTTGGCCGCCGCGTTGCCGTCGTTGAGCTTGGGCAGCAGCTTGTCGTAGTAGCCGATGTTGTCGAGCAGCGTGTCGGCCACCACCTTGTTCTCCAGCCCGAACATCTGGGCCGTCAGCGTCGCATCGCCCTGAATTTTCTTGAGTTCCTTCAGCCGCACGCTCAGCGGCTGGCTGCTGTCGTTCACCAGGTTCATGTTCACGTGCAGCGCCTTTAGCTTGG
>JANYFQ010000283.1 GCA_025362615.1 Hymenobacter sp.
CAAGTTGCAAACTTGCCCAACGTCATGGCGCACAGTTACGCGCTACGCGCTAAACTGTGGCCAGCGCTGGCAGCGCTGGCGGTGCTACTTCGCCGAATCCAGCAACAATCCGTCCTTGCAGGTGAGTACGCGGTGCGGGTATTTTTCAATCAACTGGTAGTTGTGCGTGGCCATCAACACCGCTGTTCCCGAGTTATTTATCTCCCCGAAAAGTTGCATGATGCTGTCGGCCACCTCGGGGTCGAGGTTGCCGGTGGGCTCGTCGGCGAGCAGCAAAACCGGCTCGTTGAGCAGGGCGCGGGCAATCACAACGCGCTGCTGCTCACCGCCGCTGAGGCGGTGCGGCATCCGGTTGGCGGCCCCGGCCAGGCCCACGCGCACCAGCACGTCGGAAATGCGCTGTTGCTTTTGGGCCTTGCCTTTCCAGCCGATGGCGCTCAACACAAAGAGTAAATTCTCGGCTACGGTGCGGTCGGGCAGCAGCTGAAAATCCTGGAATACAATGCCCAGCTTGCGCCGTAGGTACGGCACCTTACCGGTCGGCAACTTCGGCAGCGAAAACCCCGCCACGGTGCCCGTGCCCATCGTCAGCGGCAAGTCGGCGTAAAGCGTTTTCAGCAGCGACGACTTCCCGGAGCCGGTGCGGCCCACCAGATACGCAAACTCGCCCTTACCGAGCCCGAACGTCACGTTTTGCAGCACGGCTTGGTCTTCCTGCATCACGGAAGCGTCGCGAAGCTCAATAATGAATTCGGTCATGGATGGGAGTGGCTGTGACGCGGTTTTTTGAGCCGCGAACTGTAGCGCCGGGAAACTAAATGTCAATTACAGCACCAACGCCTGCAATTTACCAAACGATAATCCGCTAATTACTCCTGCCAGCTCAACCTCCTTGCCCTCAAGGCCGTAGCGGTGCAAATCCTTCAGCGGCCGGTCGGCCCGAAAATAGGCGACAAGAATAAAATCCTCGTTGCGGAGCTGAATGTAATCCGGGATTTTGGCCTTGCCTTTTACCTTGATGATGTACATGGTTTTTATTGCTGAATTGTTGGATTGTTAAATTGTTTGCTGTTCTGGGGTTGATGTTCTGGGACATATCCCGCAGTAGGAGCAATGCGCCAAGTTACAAAGCAGCAACAATTTGGCATTCAATAACTTGACACTTGCCGCAGGGCGCACCTGGCCAACAATTTAGCAATTAAACAATTCAGCAGTTGAACTAGGCATTCACTTTTTTATGGTCGGCCAGGAACGTGGCCAGGCCTTTGTCCGTCAGCGGGTGGTTGAGCAAGCCGGTGATGACGGAAAGCGGGCAGGTGACGACATCGGCCCCGATTTCGGCGCACTGAATGAGGTGCGGGACGTGGCGCACCGAGGCGGCCAGCACCTGGGTTTCGTAGCCGTAGTTGCTGTAAATCTGCACAATCTGTTCGATGAGCTGCAGGCCGTCGGCCCCAATATCATCCAGACGGCCGACGAAGGGCGACACGTAGGTAGCGCCGGCTTTGGCAGCCAGCAGGGCCTGCCCGGCGCTGAATACCAGGGTGCAATTGGTTTTGATGCCCTTGTCGGAGAAGTAGCGAATGGCTTTCACGCCGTCGCGAATCATGGGGATTTTGACGACGATGTTTTCGTGCAGCTCGGCCAACTCCTCGCCCTCGCGAATCATCTCGCGGAAGTCGGTGGCGATGACTTCGGCCGACACGTCGCCGTCCACGATTTCGCAGATTTGGCGGTAGTGGGCCATCACGTTGTTGAGCCCCCGAATGCCTTCCTTGGCCATGAGCGAGGGGTTGGTGGTCACGCCATCCAACACGCCGAGTTCGACGGCTTCGCGGATTTCGTTAAGGTTGGCGGTATCGACAAAGAATTTCATATTTTAGCTATTAGCTGATGGCTGGTAGCTGTTAGCGTTGCTCGAACCGGCTGTCAGACAGAAGCTAACAGCCATCAGCTAATAGCTAACAGCCAAAGAGTAAAAAAGGTCGGCCCCAAAGCTACTCGCTGCCTCGCCGGGAAAGCGAAACGGAGCAGCGCCGGGGCCGACACGAAAGGGCAAAAAAAAGCAAGCCAAAATCGCACCGCTACAACCACCTACCCTTGCTACCTTCCGGTCCTGGGGGAGTTCAGCAGGAGCTGGTCGTTCTGACTTGCCGCTGCAAAGCTACACCGCAGATGCAAACGGATTGGACGAATGAAACGGAACAGCGCTTCGCGCCTGGCTTTTTGGCATTAACGACGGATTATATTTAGCTGACAAACAGAATTTTAACAAAATTTTGAAAACTATGGGCCATTGAGTCGAAAAAGTTGCGTTGAAAAAAATCGGCAGCTTTAAGCCGCCCAATATTGCACACATTCCTGCCATTTCACCCCCATAGCGACACCACCCGCCAGCCGTGCGCAGCCAGCCGCGCCAGCGGCGTATCCGTTCCATCCGTTAAATCCGTTTGAATCTGCGGTCAATTCTGCGAGTAGTTTTGTGGCATGGAACGCATCGTCATTCTCGATTTTGGCTCGCAGTACACGCAGCTCATTGCCCGGCGCATCCGGGAGCTGCACGTTTTCTGCGAAATTTTTCCCTACACCCACGCCCCGAACCTCGTCCTGAGCGACGATATTCGGGGCGTTATGTTGTCGGGCTCGCCGTGCTCGGTGCGCGAGGCCGACGCGCCCAACCCCGACCTGACGCACTTGCTGGGCCGGGTGCCGGTGCTGGGCGTGTGCTACGGGGCGCAGCTATTGGCCCAGCAGGGCGGCGGCACCGTGCAAGCGGCCACCACCCGGGAGTACGGCCGGGCACGGCTGAGTGCGCTGGACACGACCTCGGCGCTGCTAACGAATATGCACCTCGAATCGCAGGTGTGGATGTCGCACGGCGATACTATTCAGACGCTTCCATCTGACTATCAAATAATTGCCAGTACGCCCGAAGTAGCGGTAGCTGCGTTCAAAGTGGACTACCAAGCCACCTACGGCATCCAGTTTCACCCCGAAGTAACGCACTCGACCGAGGGCAAAACGCTGCTTCGCAACTTCGTGGTGGGCATTTGCGGCTGCACCCAAAGCTGGACGCCCGAGCATTTCGTCGATTCGGCCGTGGCTGCCCTGCAAGCCACCATCGGGCCTGATGACCAGGTGATTCTGGGCCTCTCGGGCGGCGTGGACAGCTCCGTGGCGGCGCTGCTGCTGCACCGCGCCATCGGCCCGCGCCTGCACGGCATTTTTGTGGACAACGGCCTGCTGCGCCAAGATGAATTCGCCTCGGTACTAACCGCTTACGAGGGCCTGGGCCTGAACGTAACGGGCG
>JANYFQ010000292.1 GCA_025362615.1 Hymenobacter sp.
GTTCAGCATTACAAAAACAGCACTACCCTTTTCTTGTTTGGCAAGTTGTTCCACCCGTTCAGTTTCGGCCTTAAATTTTCGATATGACTGAATTTTGTTAAATATAACCAAAGACAAAGCAGCCACGGCCAAGCCCAAAACAGAAATTAGTAAAACGCTCTTAGTCTTTTGCATTTTTGCATTTTTTAATGTAAAAACCTCACGCTAGTGTTGCACTAGCGTGAGGTTTTGCGTTGGTTACAGCAGCCACTCAGGCGCTACATATTCTTCACAATCTCCGCCCCGAACTCGCTGCATTTCAACAGCGTGGCACCTTCCATCTGCCGCTCGAAATCATACGTGACGCGCTTGCTGGCGATGGCGGCTTCGAGGCCCTTGTTGATGAGGGCGGCGGCGTCCTTCCAGCCCATGTACTCGAGCATCATCACGCCCGAGAGGATGACCGAGCCGGGGTTCACCTTGTCCTGGTTGGCGTACTTGGGGGCCGTGCCGTGGGTGGCCTCAAAAATGGCGTGGCCCGTGACGTAGTTGATGTTGGCCCCCGGCGCGATGCCGATGCCGCCCACGATGGCCGCCAGCGCGTCGGAGATGTAATCGCCGTTCAGGTTCAGCGTCGCCACCACCGAGTAGTCGGCCGGGCGCAGCAAAATCTGCTGCAAAAAAGCATCGGCGATGCTGTCCTTGATAATCATCTTGCCCTGGTCCTGGGCCTGCTTTTGCAGGGCTTCGGCCACGGCCACGCCCTGCTTGGCCACGATTTTATCGTACTGCGCCCAGGTAAACACCTTCGGGCCGAACTCCTTCTCCGCCAGTTCGTAGCCCCAGGTTTTGAAGGCCCCTTCGGTGAATTTCATGATGTTGCCCTTGTGGACAATCGTCACCGAGGGCAGCTTGTGGTCGAGGGCGTACTTGATGGCGGCCCGCACGAGGCGCTCGGTGCCTTCCTTGCTCACGGGCTTGATGCCAAACGACGACGAATCGGGGAAGCGGATTTTCTTCACGCCCATCTCGTCCTGCAAAAATTCGAGCATTTTCTGGGCCTGCGGCGTGCCGTTCATGTACTCGATGCCGGCGTAAATGTCCTCCGTGTTTTCGCGGTAGATGACCATGTTGGTCAGCTCCGGCTTCTTCACCGGCGAGGGCACGCCGGCGTAGTAGCGCACCGGGCGCACGCAGGCGTACAGGTCCAGTTCCTGCCGCAGGGCCACGTTGAGCGAGCGGATGCCGCCGCCCACGGGCGTGGTCAGCGGGCCTTTGATGCCGACGAGGTACTCGCGGAACGCATCAAGGGTTTCGGTGGGCAACCAGTTGTTTACCTGCTTGTAAGCTTTCTCGCCGGCCAGCACCTCCTTCCACATCAGTTGCTTTTTGCCGCCGTAGGCTTTCTCCACGGCCGCGTCAAACACCAGCTTCGAGGCCCGCCAGATGTCCGGCCCCGTACCGTCGCCCTCAATGAAGGGAATCGTGGGCTTGTCGGGAACATTGAGCTTGCCGTTTTTAATCGTGATTTTCTGCTCTGCCATGATGGGTGAAGTTGATTGTTGAGTGGGAAGTGGTGATTTGAATTGTTAAATTGTTGCATTGCTTAATTGTTGCTCATATGTGCCCTGGCGAACTGCACCCCCTGCGAGACAGATGCACTCGCCAGCAACAATTAAGCAATGCAACATCAATACCCGAAAAGCTCTTTTAGCGTTAGCTGCTGCACGGTGCCATACTTGGCCAACGCCTTAAAATTCAGCCGGTCTTTGGCCCCAATCACCAGGATTACCTGGTTTTGGCCCTTGACTTTGCTGGTTTGAAACTTCTGTAAATCGGCCAGGCTCATGCCCTGGGTTTGGGCGTAGATGTCGCGGCGCACATCGTAGTCGAGGCCCAGGCGGCGGGCGCGTTCGTAGCTCGTCAGGATGTTGCCCTTCGTGATGCGTTCGGTGCTGATGCTGTTGCGGATGGCGTTTTTGGCGATGGACAGGTTGGCATCGGCGGCGGGCATATCGGTCAGCAGGGCCTCCATGCCGGCCATTGCTTCGGGCAGCTTGTCGCTCTGCGTGCCGATGTAGCTCATGATGTAGTTGGAGCGCCCGGTCCGGTCGGCGTTCGAGTAGCGCGACATGGCGGTGTACGCCAGTGCCTTGCTCTCGCGCAAGTCCTGAAACACAATGCTGCTCATGCCCCCGCCAAAGTACTCGTTGTACAGGCTCACCGTCGGCACCAGTGTTTTGTCGTACAGGTCGCCCTTGGTCAGAAACAGGATTTCGGCCTGCACCATCTTGTAATCGGCCCAGTACACGCGGCGGTCTTTCAGCGGCTGCTCGGCGAAATCGTTGGTCGCCGGAGCGGGCGCGAGGGTGGGGGTGGTGCGGTGCTGCGCGCGAACGAGGTCGGTAGTAGCATCCAACGCACGCGGCCCGTAGTACAGCGCCCGGTGCTGGTACGCGGGCAGCTTGGCCAGCAGCGCCAGCAGTTGCACCGGTTTCAATGCCTTCAACTGACTTTCGCTCAACACGTTGGTGAAGGGGTTTTTCGCCCCGTACTTCACGTAGTTCACCATCGCAGCGTTCAAAATCACGCCTTTGTTGAGTTTAGCATCCTGACGGCCTTTTAGGGTGCCAGCCACCATGTTGGTGAGGGCTGCCGCGTCGGGCCGGGGGCTGTTCAGCAGCAACTCAAACAACTTCAAAGCCGGCTCCAGGTTGGTGTCGAGGCCGCTGAGGCTCAACGTAGTGCGGTCCGGCCCGCTGCCAACCGAGAACGAGCAACCCAGTTTGTAAAACTCCTGTTGCAGTTGTTCGGCCGAGTATTGGCCTGCGCCCAGGTATTGCAGGTAGTCGGTGGCCAGGGCCCAGCGCGGGTCGTTGTTGGTGCCGAGGTCGAAGACGTAATTGAGCGAAAACAGGCCGTTTTCGCTGTTTTTGGTGTAGTACAGCGGCAGGCCCGACTTGATGTCGGTCTGTTGAATATCTTTCTGGTAGTCCACAAACACCGGCTGCAGCTCCGGTGCGGGCGTGGCCGTCAGCTCCTTATAAAAAACCGAAGCTGCGTCGCGGTTCACCGGCACCGGCGTAATGGCGGGCTTCACCACCTTCACCGCGTTGGGGTCGGCACCGGTGCGTTTGTACACGAGGGCGTAGCCGTTGCCGTAGTACTGATTGGCGAAGGCCACGAGTTCGGCCTTCGTGATGGTGCCGAAATCTGCCTGCATCTTCAGATAATCGGCCCAGCCAACGCGCTGAATGAACGCCGCGTACATGGCAGAAGCGCGGCTCTCGTTGCTCTCGTACGACTTGGTCAGGCTCAATTTTTCGTTGTTCACGATGGCCGGAATGAGCCAGTCCGGGAAGTCGCCGCGCTTTACTTTGGCGAGTTCGCCGAGTAGCAAATCGCGCACGGCTTCCAGTTTCTGCCCGCTGCGCGGCGTTCCGTACAGTACGTGAGCCGAGTAGTCGTTGGCTGCGTCCAAAAAGCTGGCCGCTTGCAGCACTTTCTGCTGCTGGTTCAGGTCCAGGTCAATCAGGCCGGCCTGCCCGTTGGTCAGCACCCGGTCGAGCATCCGCGCCAGCAGCCCCTCGCGGGTGGTTTGGCCAGGCAGGCGGAAACCCACCATCACATTTTCCGATTGCGGCCCCACAATCTCGCGCACCAGCGGCGCGGTCAGGGGCTGCTCTACCGGGGCCGTAAACGTGGGCACCGGCCGGGCCGGCTGGCTGCCGAAGTGTTTGTCAATCAGTCGAATGGTAGCATTGTAATCCAGGTCGCCGCTCAGGCACAGCGCCACGTTGCCGGGCACATAGTACTTCTCAAAGTACCGCTTGATTTCGGTGATGGACGGGTTTTGCAAATGCTCAATTGTGCCAATCGTCGTCTGCGTCCCGTAAGGATGGGTGGGGTAGAGGGCCTTGTTCAGCGCCTCAAACTCCTTGTTAAAATCCGAGTCCAGCCCCCGGTTTTTCTCCTCGTACACCGCTTCCAACTCCGTATGAAACAGGCGGGGCACCATTTCGCGCAGCCGCTCGCTCTCAATCGCCGCCCACTTTTCGAGTTGGTTGCTCGGGATATCGTCCTGGTAAACAGTTTCTTCGTTGCTAGTGTGGGCGTTCGTGCCCTTCGCCCCAATGGCACCCATCACCTTATCGTACTCGTTGGGCACGGCAAACGTGGCGGCCACGCCCGAAATGGAGTCAATCTGATGGTAGGTGCGCTTGCGGGCGGCCGGGTCGTTGCGCTGGCCGCGATAGACTTCGTAAAGTGCCTCAATCTTATCAAGCTCGGCCTTTTCTTTGCCCCAGTCCTGCGTACCTAGTTTCGACGTGCCCTTGAACACCATGTGTTCCAGGTAGTGGGCCAGGCCGGTGGCGGTGGCCGGGTCGTTCTTCGAGCCGGCCCGCACGGCGAGGTAGGTTTGAATGCGGGGTGCGTCTTTGTAGTCTGAGAGGTAGACCGTCAGCCCATTATCCAACTTGTAAATGCGAACGCCGAGCGGGTCGTTTGGCACCGACTCGTAGCGGTACTCCTTGGCGGCGGGCGGGGCCGCAACGGCGGCCGTTGGGGTTGGCGGCGCAACTATTGCCGCCGCTGGCTTACTTGTTTGGCACTGAAAGGTGGCAAAACTCAACGCCGCCAGAGCGGGCAGTAACAGCAAAGGGGTTTTGTTCACGAACCAGATGGGCACTAATGTAAGTCACTTTGGAGAAACAAAGGTAGCGAACGGATAGAAAAATAAAAAAGAAAGTTTTGCCGTATATTGCACAATTTTGGATGCCGCACAAGCTGTACTTGGTGGTGCAGCGCCTCGGAACCGTCCTAATACGCCGTTTCCAGCCCCAGCCGCTCCTTTGCCTCCTGCAACGCTGGGAACTTCTCCGCCAGGTAGTTAAACTTGTCCGTGGAGGTGTAGAGCTTGCGCGGCCCCGCCGTGCTGGCCGCCACCACCGGCAGCACGTTCAGCAGGCGATGGCCGGTGCGGCGACGCAGCTCGCCCAGAAACTCCGTGCGCATCTCGTTAAATTGCCCTACTTGTACGCTGTTGTCAAGGCGCAACTCAATTTGATGCTCGGCGTCGGCAGCCACGGGGCGGTTGAGCAGCGTGTATTCCGACATCTTTTCCTGAGCCTGCCGCTCGTTGGTCATTTCCCTCCACACCCGACTGAGTAGCGCAGCATCCACCGGAAGCACTGGCCCCGTGCTTAGGGCCGTCGGCGGCGCTTCGGCCACGGCCGCAGCGGGGCTTTGCTGCCCCACATCCTTGAGGCTGGGCATGAGGCTGGGCGCACCCGAGCGCCGCTCAAAAATGCCCGCCGCCTTGGGTTTGGGCTGCGGCTCCAGTCCTTCCATGCTCGGCTCACCAATTTCAATATGCGGCAGCGTGTCGCGCATCAGGTGCCGCGCGGTGATGGCGGCGGTCGGGTCGGCCTCAATGCTGGGGGTGTCGTGCAGCTCGGGCACGCCGCTGGCCACGGGCAGCGGGTCGGGGCCGTCGGCGGGGGTGTTGGTGAGGGGTTCGGGCAGGTGCCGGCCGCTCACGTAGGCCGGGGCCACGTCCGCCGCCGGCGAAGTCAATGGGTTAGCTTCAAGCTGATAGTCGGCACGTTGTGGCTCAATAGCGCGTTGTGGCGCGGGAGCAGACTGGGCAAGCGGTTGATTTGACGCGGCTTCCGGCGTAACTGCTACGCCGTTGCCGTCGCTAGTTTTTTTTTTAGCCTCGCCGTTGTCCGACGCGGCTCCGGCCTGGGCGCTGTGCTGCCGCACAAACTCCACGGCGCCCGTGAGGTAGGCCAGCTTCATCAGCACCAGCTCGACGTGCAGCCGTTGATTCTTGGCTTGCTTAAAGTCGCGGTCGCACTGGCTCATCAAGTTGAGCGACGAGAGCAAAAAAGCCAGCGGCGAAGCCTGACCCTGCGCAATATACTTCTGCCTGATGCCCTCCGAAACCTCCAGCAGCTGCACCGTCACGGGGTCTTTGCACACCAGCAGGCCGCGCAGGTGCTCGGCGGTGCCCACCACAAAATTGTGCAGGTCAAAGCCTTGCTGCATCACCTCGTCGAGCAGCAGCAGCGCGGCCGATAAATCCTGCCCTAGCAGCGCGTCCACGAGCCGGAAATAGTAGTCGTAGTCGAGGATATGCAGGTTCTGCACCACGTCGCGGTAGGCGAGGTGGCTACCCGAAAACGTCACCATCTGGTCGAACATCGACAGGGCATCGCGCAGGCCGCCGTCGGCCTTCTGGGCCAGCAGGTGCAGGGCATCGTCGTCGGCCGTAATCTGCTCCTGGTCGGCCACGTAGCGCAGGTGCCGGCTCATGTCTTCCACCCGAATCCGGCTGAAATCAAACACCTGGCAGCGCGAAAGAATGGTCGGAATAATTTTGTGGCGCTCGGTGGTAGCCAGGATGAAAATGGCGTAGCTCGGCGGCTCCTCCAGCGTTTTCAGAAACGCATTAAAGGCTGCATTCGAGAGCATATGCACCTCGTCAATAATGTAAATTTTGTAGCGGCTGCCGGCCTGCGGCGGGTAGCGCACCTGCTCCACCAGCCCCCGAATATCTTCCACCGAGTTGTTGGAAGCAGCATCCAACTCATGAACATTGAACGAAGCGTTGTTTTGAAACGCCTGGCACGAAGCGCATTGCCCGCAGGCTTCGGTATCGGCCGCGAGGTTGGTGCAGTTGATGGTTTTGGCCAGGATGCGGGCACAGGTGGTTTTGCCCACCCCGCGCGGGCCGCAAAACAGAAACGCCTGGGCCAGGTGCTGGCTTTGAATGGCGTTTTGCAGCGTCGTGGTGACGTGCTGCTGCCCCACCACGCTGCGAAACGTGGACGGGCGGTACTTGCGGGCCGAAACAACAAAATTCTCCATAAACAGCTGGCCAATAGCTTTTAGCTGATGGCTGTTGGCTTCTTTTTCTCAAAGAAATAGCTCACCGGTGCCTTGCTTGTTCAGTTTAAAACAAGCGAGTCGGGTCGCCTTGCAAAGTTACCGCCCGGCTGCGTCGCGCCCAACCCGAATGCCCCTAACTTTTCGTCCCGCCCGGCGTATCTTTGTGGCAAGCCGGACGTTAAAAACCCGGCCGTAAGTTCTTTCTCATTTGGGGCTGACCGGAATTGACAGTTTGTGCAAGTCGCGGGTAAGCGTGCCGGGAGTTGGTGGAAGCTCTCCCGTTAAAAAATCTACCAAACAACAACTGGCGACTATTCGTACGC
>JANYFQ010000309.1 GCA_025362615.1 Hymenobacter sp.
AATTCAGCTTGTCAATTCGCCCAACCCCTAACCCCCAAACACCCCGTCGAACACGTTGCCGCCTTCCTCGTCGGCAATGCTGCTGAAGAGGAAGCCGGCGATGGTTTTGGGGTAGAAGAAGGTCGATTTGGCCGGCATCACCGCGCCCGAGTGGCACACGGCTTCGACTTCGGCCATGCTCACCTCGTTCACAATCAGGGCGGCGCGGGCCTCGCCCCGGTCCACCCGTTGCAGGCATTCGGGCAGGCTGCGCACGTAGGCCACGCCGGGCCAGGCGCGTTGGGCATCGGGGCCGGCCAGGCCCAGCGCCCGCTCCAGCACAAAGTAGTGCAGCACCGTCAAATCGAGGTTTTTGACGGCCTCGGTCGTGTCCCAGTCGAGCAGTGCGTGGGCCTCGGGCCGCAGGCGCAGCTTGTAGCTTTCGCCCCCCAAATACAGCCCGAAGGCCCATTGCTTGCCGGCAATGAGTTCGGGCAGCGCCCCGGCTTCGGCCACGGGCAGCAGGGTAAAATACGGTTCGAGCCGGGCCAGAAAGGCGGCATCGGGCAGTTGTCCGCCCGCGCCGTCGGGCAGTTCCAGCAGCAGGCGGTGGGTGGGCAAAATCCGCAGGTCGTCGGCCGCCGCATTGGTGAGGTACATCAAATGAAACTGCCAGGGTTCGTCGCCGCTGACGGGCGTACCATCGGCGGCGGCCTGGGCCAGGCGGGTGCGGCGGTAGGCCAGCGAGCCTTCGTAGCGGTGGTGGCCGTCGGCCAGAATGACCTGCCGCGCCGCCAGCACCGCCCGAAACCTGGCAATCACGGCCGCGTCCTGAATCACGGCCAGCACGTCGCGGGCACCCTGGTAGTCTTCCTCCGTTTCGTAAAGCGGCGCTTGCATGGCCGCGTCGAGGTAGGGTTCGAGGCAGAAATCTTCGTCGCGGTAGAGCCCGTGGGTGGCGCTGGTTTGAAATTGAGTGCGGGCCAGCAGCGCCGCCCGGTCGCTGACGCTGGCCGGCAGCGTGTTTTCGTGCCGCAGCACCTTCTCCTCGTCCCAGTCGGCCGCCTTGAGGTGGGCCATGAAGCCCTTGCGGCAGTATTCGCGCGCCGGCCCCGGCAGCCGGAAATACTGGTAATACACGTAAATGCCGGGCAGCTCGTCCTGCCGCAGCACGCCTTCGGCCTGCCAGGCTTGCAGGGTGCCGAGCGCGGCCCCGGCCGGGTCGTCGCCCACGGGCACCGTCAGGTGAATCGAGTTGAGCGGGTTGCGGTAGAGCGCCGCCCGCTGCCGCGCCGACACCACGTCAAAAAGCGGCGATACGTAGGTGTCTATCCCGGCCGTTAGTTCCGGGGCGTAGCGCCAGCCGCGCAGGGGGCGTAGGTCGTTGATGGTTGTTGACAAGTGCTTGTTTGTTGCGCGGGGTGGTGAGATAGCGGCCCGCAGGTGTCGGGTGTTTCCCCGTGGGTGCCGGAAGCCTCCCCGTAGGTGCCGGAAGCCTCCCCGTGGGTGCCGGAAGCCTCCCCGTGGGTGCGAGATGTCTCCCCGTGGGTGCGAGATGTCTCCCCGTGGGTGCGAGGTGCCTCCCCGTGGGTGCGAGGTGCCTCCCCGTGGGTGCCGGATGCCTCCCCGTGGGTGCGAGGTGCCTCCCCGTGGGTGCCGGATGCCTCCCCGTGGGTGCGAGACGCCTCCCCGTGGGTGCCGGATGGCAACCAGCAACGCCCCTCACGGCGCGAGCCGGAACCGCCGCCACGCGCCGCTTGCGTCCAGCTCGTACACCAGCCGGTCGTGCAGGCGCGAGGGGCGGCCCTGCCAGAATTCCAGCCGCGTGGGGCGCAGCACGAAGCCGCCCCAGTTGGCGGGGCGGGGCAGCGGGTTTTGGCCGGCAAAGCGGGCTTCGGCGGCTTGTTCGAGTTGCTCCAGGTCCGCCCGGCTGGCAATTTCCTGGCTTTGAGGCGAGGCCCAGGCCCCGATTTGCGAGCTACGCGGCCGGCTCTGGTAATAGTCGGTCGAGGTGGTTTCGTCGGCGCGTTCCACCCGGCCTTCCACGCGCACCTGCCGCTCGAGGCCGGGCCAGAAAAAGGTGAGGGCGGCCAGCGGGGCGGCGGCCAGCTCCTGGCCCTTGCGCGAGTCGTAGTTGGTGAAGAAGAGAAAACCGGCGGCGTCGGGCAGTCCTTTCAGCAGCACCACGCGGGCGCTGGGCTGGCCGGTGGCGGCGTTCACGGTGCTCAGCGTCATGGCCGTGGGCTCGTCGAGTTGGGCGGCCAGGGCCTCGTCGAGCCAGGCCCGGAACTGCGGCACGGCCCCGGCGTGGGCATCGGCTTCGCCGAAGGTGCGCTGGGCGTAGGTTTTGCGAAGGTCGGCGAGGGAAGCGTCGGGCATGGGGAACTTTATGGGGGGCAAAAGCCTAATCTGGGTGCAAAGAAACGGCTGTCCCGCCTCAACCCCTGCTAAGTTCTGGCCTGAGGTTTTAGGTGTTGGGTGTTAGGTGTTGGGCTTTCAAATGTCAGGAATCAAAAACAGACCCCGTAAAAGCGTATCGCCCAACCCCCAACACCTAAAACCCAACACCCAACACCTAAAACCCAACACCTAAAACACCACCCCCCCTGCCCCCCGTACAACCCCTCATGCCCACCGCTCCCCAACCCGCCGCCAGCGGCAGCGGCCCGCTGCTCGAACGCCGCTATTTCCTCGACCTGGCCCGCCCG
The DNA here is from genome assembly GCA_025362615.1 of Hymenobacter sp. GTDB lineage: Bacteria > Bacteroidota > Bacteroidia > Cytophagales > Hymenobacteraceae > Hymenobacter. The sequence continues at coordinate 2,688 of JANYFQ010000309.1, forward strand.
CGCCTGACCCCTGCCGCCCTCATGGCGGCGGTGCAGGCCGATTTGGGCCGATTTGCGCCCGCGCTGCTGGCCGATTTTCGGCGCCAAGACCACGCCACCGGCCCGCTGCAAGTGGGCGAAGAGTTCGAAATTAAAATCCTGGGTCCCTGGAACGGCTGCGTGCGCGTGGCCGATGCCGGGGCCACGTTTTTCGAACTGCTCACCCTCGCAGGCCACCCCGAAGCCGGCCGCATTCGCTTCGAGGCCCACTGGCTCGACGAGCGGCCCGACGTGCTGCGCTTCGAAATCAGCTCCCGCGCCCGCTCGCGCGACGGCCTCGTGGCCTTTGCCTACGACACCATCGGCGGCGGCAAGCTCATGCAGGAAGCCACCTGGACGGCGTTTTGCCAGCGCGTGGCCGTCGAGGCCGGCGGGGCAGCCCTCGGCCCGGTGGCGGTCGAAACCGTGCGCCACGCCCCCGACGGCACCACCACCCACACCCGCCCCTGACGCACCGATGACGCCCTACGAGCAGTACCGCCCCCGCTTCGCCCCCTACGCCCAGGCCGGCTACAATTTCGACCCCGACCGCCTCGCCGACTACACCGCCGCCACCGGCTGGCGCGTGGACGACTACGCCGCACCCCTGCCGCCCGAAGCTTCCGGCCTGCCCGAGGCCGCCGGCTCCTTCGCTGCCGCCCAGGGCGTACTGCGCCGCTACGAGTTTCCGCCGCCCGGCCTCATCACCGGCATCTTTGCGCCCGACGGGCCGCTCGAAGGCCGCATCATGCTGCTGCGGGGCCGGTTTTTGGGCTTTTCTTTCTGGTTCGGGGTGAAGGTGTGGGCCGTGACCGACGAGGCCGCCCGCCCCGCCCCCACCGGCCCCGAGCGGGTGTGGGGCTACGGCTACCGCACCCTCGAAGGCCACTTCGAACGCGGCCAGATTGACTTCACCCTCCACAAAAACCTGGCCTCCGGCGCGGTCGATTTCCGCATCCACGCCGTGTCCCAAACCGGGCGCATCCGCAACCCTTTCTACTGGCTCGGGTTTAAGCTCTTCGGCCGGATGCTGCAACGTAGATTTGCCCGCCAGTCGCTGCAACGAATGCAGCAGCTGGTGGCCAAGCAGCTTATTAACTGATAATTGTTGAAGCTGTTTGGAAAGTCAGTTGAGGCGACAGGCGGTGCGGGCGGGCGGCTTTTTTTGCCGCCC
>JANYFQ010000333.1 GCA_025362615.1 Hymenobacter sp.
CGCGCTGCCAGCCCCGCCGCCGCCCGCCGCCCGGCCCCCCCCGCTGCCCACCGGCACCCCGGCGGCCGTGCAGCACCGCCACCGCGACGTGTGCCTGCTGGCCCACGCCCTGGGCCAGCGCCAGGCCCGGCAGCGGGCGCAGGCCGCCGCCCGGCTGGCCCGCCGCCACGGCCTGGCCCGCCTCTACGCCCTGCCCCCGCCCGCCAACGCGGCCGAAGCCGCCCGCTGGGCCGCCTGGCGGCAAGGCGTGGCCGACGACCTGGATGCCGCCGACCACGCCGCCAACGCCGCCAACGCCGCCCACGGCACCGCCCGCCTGCTGGCCGCCCGCCTGGCCGGCGTGTGGGCCGAGCTGGCGGCGCTGGCCGCCCCGCCCGGCGCAGACCCCGACCGCTGGCTGATTTGAGGGCGCACGCCCCCGCCCGCGCCCCCAACCCGCCCGGCGGCCCTATCTTTTGGCCTTCAAACCTCGCCCTGCTTTTTTAATGGCCTCCCGCACCTCGCTCTTCCGCCGCAAAACCGTCGCATCCATCCTCGCCCACCCGCCCGCCGACCACGACGCGCCCGGCGGCCTCGCCCGCCACCTCACCGTGCGCGACCTCACCGGGCTGGGCATTGCGGCCATCATCGGGGCGGGCATTTTCAGCACCATCGGCAAGGCTAGTTTGGATGGCGGGCCGGCCGTGGCGCTGCTGTTTGTGTTCACGGCGGTGGCCTGCGCGTTTTCGGCGCTCTGCTACGCGCAGTTTGCGGCCACCATCCCCGTCAGCGGCTCGGCCTACACCTACGCCTACGCCTCGTTCGGCGAGTTGGTGGCCTGGATTATCGGCTGGGCGCTCATCATGGAGTACACCGTGGGCAACATCGTGGTGGCCATTTCGTGGTCCGACTACTTCACCGGGCTGCTCGACGGCGTGGGGCTGCACCTGCCCACCTGGCTCACCACCGGCACCCAAACCGCCTACCAGGGCTACGAAAAAGTGTTGGCCCTCATGGAAGCCCGCCAGCCGCTGGCCCAGGCCACGGCCGGGCAGCTCGAAGCCTACAAAATCTGGAGCGCCGCCCCCACCCTCTTCGGCAACTGGCACTTCGTGATTGACCTGCCGGCCTTCGTCGTCACCGTCGGCATCACGGCCCTGGTGTACGTCGGCATCAAGGAGAGCAAAACGGCCTCCAATATCCTCGTCGTCCTCAAGCTCATCATCGTGTTTGTAGTCATCGCCGTAGGCGCGTTTTACGTGCAGCCCGCCAACTGGCACCCCTTCGCCCCCAACGGCGTGGGCGGCGTACTCAAGGGCGTGTCGGCGGTGTTTTTCGCCTACATCGGCTTCGACGCCATCAGCACCACCGCCGAGGAGTGCAAAAACCCCCAGCGCGACCTGCCCCGCGCCATGATGTACGCCCTCGTCATTTGCACGGTGCTCTACGTCGTCATCACGCTCGTGCTCACCGGCATGGTGAGCTACAAGGAACTCGGCGTCGGCGACCCGCTCTCCTTCGTATTTGCGCGGGTGGGCCTGCCCGGCCTCTCGGGCCTGGTGGCCGTGAGCGCCGTGTTTGCGATGGCCTCGGTGCTGCTGGTGTTCCAGTTGGGGCAGCCCCGCATCTGGCTCACCATGAGCCGCGACGGGCTGCTGCCGCCGGTGTTTTCGCGCATTCACCCGCGCTTCCACACGCCCTCGTTTGCCACGCTCGTCACGGGCTTTTTTGTGGCCGTGCCCGCCCTGTTTCTGAACATGGATTTGGTGGTCGATTTGACCAGCATCGGCACCCTGTTTGCCTTCGCGCTGGTGTGCGGCGGCATCCTCGTCATCGACCCCTACGGCCGCTCCGAGGCCAAGTTCCGGGTCACCTACATCAGCGGGCAGGTGCTCATTCCGCTGCTGTTGGCCGGCACGGCGGCCCTGCTCTTCATTTACAACCGTACGCAGGTGAACGAGTTTTTCCGCCTCGCCGCCTTCGGCGACGGCTACGAAGGCTTCCGCCACCAAATCCCGATGCTGGTGTTTCTGCTGTGTTGTGCGGCGCTCGCGGTGCTGGCCGTGGTCAAAAAGCTCTCGCTGCTGCCCACCCTGGGCCTGCTCATCAACCTGTACTTGATGACGCAGCTCGGCATCAACAACTGGACGCTGTTTTTCTGCTGGCTGCTGCTGGGCCTGGGCGTGTACTTTGGGTACGGCTACTCGAACTCGCGGCTGGGGCGGGCGGCAGCGGCTGCTTGAGTACCTGACGTTGTGCGGTTGGCGCGGGCCTCCTGGCCCGTGCCGGTTACTAGCGGGCCGCTGGCCCGCACCCCAGGCCGAAATTGTTCGTCCGTCCACGGCCCATCGTTCAACGATTGGGGCCAGAGGCCCCAAAGTAGCCGGCAAGGGCCAGGGGGCCCGCGCCAAAACGCCGCCGCGTACCAGCAGTTACTAACTGACGTTACGCAGGTCATCCGGGCATCTTGTGTTTCAGGTTGTTTCTGGTTTCTGGTTGCATTCGTGCCCTAAAAACCGCTCAAAAACGCCAAACCAGCAACCAGCAACCAGCAACAGACTGCGTAACAGCAGTTACTAAAACAACCATTCCTCGCAGGTCCGAAACCGGCCCTTCGGGCAGCCACCCATCCCGGGTTTGGCCATTATCCGTTGCCCGCTCCCCATCGCTGTTGCGCCATGAAACTACTTCGCCCGTTGCTGGTGCTGCCGTTGGCGGCGGCCCTGGCCCAAGCGCCCGCCACTGGGCGGCCCGAAGCGGCGTTTGTGCCGCCGGGCTACTACGTACTCGACGAAGGCCGCGCCACGGGCGACCTCAACGGCGACGGCCGCCCCGACCTGGCCCTGGTGCTGGGGGCGGCCATCGAAAAAACCGCCGCCCCCGACCCCTACCCCCCGCGCCGGCTGCGGGTGCTGCTGGCCACCCCCGGCGGCGGCTACCGGCTGGCGGCCGAAAACCGCCGGGCCGTGCTGGGCAAAAACGAGGGCGGCATGATGGGCGACCCGTTTCAGGGCATCGGCATTCAGAAAGGTGTGCTCGCGCTCGACCACTACGGCGGCAGCGCCCGGCGCTGGGGCACCACCGAAAAATTCCGCTGGCAGCAGAACGACTTTTACCTCATCGGCCACACCCGGATGCAGCACTGGAGCGTGGGCGAAAACTGCCCCGGCCCGCACGGCTTCCGCGCCGGCGACGAGCGACTGGACGAAAACCTGCTCACCGGGGCCTTTGAGCGGTACCGCGTCTCGGATGTGTGCCGGGTGCTGGAAAACCGCCGAGGCCGCCACCCAGTGCGCCCGCTGGTGCGCCTGAGCGCCTACGCGCCGTAGCCGCCGCCGGGGTTACTCAAAAATCGCTCTAAAAGCCGACACGGCCCCCGCACCCTGTCCGCAGCTACCCTGAGTCGCGGGTGGCCGCGTAGCAAGTGGCCGCTGCGCCCGCACCCCCGCCAGCACCGGGTCCAATGCCCCATCCCCTCACACCTTCAACTGGCAAATCACGGTTTCGCCGCCTTTCACTTTCTGGCCCAGCTCCACCTTCACTTCGGTGTCCATTGGCACGAACACGTCCACCCGCGAGCCGAATTTGATGAAGCCGAACTCCTCGCCCTGGCTTACTTCGTCGCCCTCGTTCACGTACCACACAATGCGGCGGGCCATAGCCCCGGCAATTTGCCGGAAGAGCACCAGCGGCCCGGCTTCGCTCTCGACCACCACCGTGGTGCGCTCGTTCTGGGTGCTGCTTTTGGGGTGCCAGGCCACCAGGTAGTTGCCGGGGTGGTACTTGAAATACTTGACGATGCCCGAAATCGGGTTGCGCGTGACGTGGACGTTTATCGGCGACATGAAGATGCTGATTTGCTTGCGCTCGTCCTCAAAATACTCCGGCTCGAACACGTTTTCAATCACCACCACCTTGCCGTCGGCCGGGGCCATGAGCAGGTCGCCGTGCGTGAACAGGTTGCGCATCGGGCTGCGGAAAAACTGCAAAATCAGCAGAAACACGATGAGCGACGCGCCGGCCGCCAGTCCGTTCACCAAATCGCGCCCCCGATTGAGTTGCAGCAGCAAGAGGTTGGCCGCCAGCAGCACGAGCATCGTCACGAGCAGGATGCGGCGGCCTTCTTTGTGTATCTTCATGAATCACTGATTTTTGGGCTGATTAACCGTGATTTCACTGATTGAAATCGCTGATTGAAGCAGTTGTCTTTGAGGGGTTGTGTGCCTGAAATCACAGGGCCGACTTGCTTCTCTTGTGTCCTTGACGAAATGTCGCTTCACCAGAAGGGCACCGACTCAAGCAGCCGGTGCCCTTTTTCCGTTGGCAAAATAACAACCGAACCCGCGTTTTGCTTTGCCCGGCAGGCACATCGTTGGCCTACTAATCAGCGAAATCAGGGTTAAGCAACCTGAACATCAGCGATTATCAGAAACCGCCCCGGTACTTGTACGTCTGCGCCACCTTATCAATACTGACCACGTAAGCCGCAATCCGCATCGGGATATTGTACTTCTGGCTCGTTTCGTACACCTTCTCAAACGCGTCGTTCATGATGCGGTCGGCGCGTTCGGTCACCATGTCGAGGCTCCACTTGAAGCCCTGCCGGTTTTGCACCCACTCGAAGTAGCTGACGGTCACACCACCGGAGTTGGCCAGGATATCGGGC
>JANYFQ010000352.1 GCA_025362615.1 Hymenobacter sp.
GGCCCGTGCCGCTTACTCGCGGGCCTCTGGCCCGCACCCCAGGCCAAAATCGTTGAGTCATTCAGCGCCCATCGTTCAACGATTGGGGGCCAGAGGCCCCCAAAGTAGTCGGCACGGGCCAGGAGGCCCGCGCCAACCGCCAGCCGCGTAACAGCAGTTGATAGTTGGCAGTGCATCCCCTTGCGTAACCAAACCAACAATTCACTCATCCACTCCTTCACTCATTGAAAACGCCACCCCAGTTCCAGCTTCGCTGAAACGTGGCCGCTGCCCGGCTCGAGGCAGCACGTTTGGAGATAGCCCGACTAACCTGGCGCGGGCCACTGGGCAGGCCAACGCAAGTCGTTTTACGGCCAATGGCCGGACGAAGCCCTTCGGGCGATTCGTCCGACCACTGGCCTGTCGCCAATTATTTCTACCGGCCCCGGCAGCCTTTTGGGGCCGGCGCTGGTCTGGTTTTTTGAAAGGACGCTGCCGCGAAACCCCGGCCGGGGCCGCACCGTCCGCCAAGCTGCTCATCTTTTAACTTCTCTTCTGACGATGAAACTTCTCCGCAACATGATACTGCTGGCCGGGCTGCTGCTGGGCTGGGCACGCCCCGGCCAAAGCCAGGTGTTTGAGTGGGCGCAACTGGCCCGCAACTGCGGCAGCAACGGCAGCATTGGCCTGGGGGCCACCACCGACCCGGCCGGCAACACCTACATCGGTTTCGGCTACAAAGACAGCGCCCGCGTGGGCGGGCAGCGGCTGACCGTGCCCAGCAGCGTGACCAGCGCCCGTGGCGGCCTGACCCTGGTGAAATACGACTCGACGGGCCGCGTGCTGTGGGCGAAATACCTGGCCGGGGTGGCGGTGCCCATCGGCACGGCCGGGTGGCTGAACTCTCCTATTCAGGCCGACCCGGTGAACGGGGGCCTGTACGTGACGGGCATTTTGCGGGCCGGGGCCACCTGGGACGGGGTGCCGGTACCGGCCGCCGTCGGGCTGCCCGCCGGCCGGCCGGCGGGGTTTTACGGCAAGTGCAACGCCAACGGCACCCTGCTCTGGACGCGCCCCCTGCCCAGCGAAGTAAACAGTACCCCGGACTTGACGGTGGACGGGCTGGGCAACTGTTTTCTGGCCGGGCAAGTGTCGCCCAATACGCCGGTGAATGGGGTGGGGACGCTGGGCGGGCTGCCGATTGACTCGACCGAGATGTTTATGGTGGGCAACAACGCGGCCGGCACCGGCGAGTGGTTTCGGCGGCTGCGGGCCACGCCTATGCCGCCGCCCGCCACCCGCTACGACGCCCGTTACCCGTCGGGCATCGGCGGCCTCAAGCTGGGGTCGCGGGCCGGGGGCGGCTGCTTGCTGGTGGTCACGTTCAACGAAAACCTGTACTTCGGCAGCCCCGGCAACCCGCCGGTGTTGCCCAGCCGCAACGGCCCGAACGTGTTCGACGAATTCATCGCCACTGTCAGCCCCAGCGGGGTACTGAGCTGGATTCGGCCCGGCCGCCTCGGCGACTCGCCCACCACGCCGGTGCCGCGCGTGACGGCCGCCGCCGCCGACGCGGCCGGCAACTACTACGTCACCGGCCAGAGCGCCCTGGGCATTGGGGTGGCCAAGTACGCCCCCAACGGCCAACTCATCTGGACCACCAACCAATCGGACCAAAGCCCGCCCAGCTATTCTTACGCCGCCGGCTCGCTGCTGACCGTGGACCGGGCCGGGGAAGTGACCATCGTGGCCGGGGCCGACCTGCGCCCGACCCTGCCCACGCCCACCATCGGCGCGTTTGCGCTCACCGACTACGAGAGCATCATTCACTTCAACGCGGCCGGGGTGCCGCGCTGGGTGACGGCGAGCCGCAACGCCGGCGACCCGTTTCCGCGCACCACCTACACTTACAACGACGCCGTGACCGTGGGCAACGACGCGGTGGGCAACGTGTACTTTGTGCATTCGGCCGGTACGGCATCGCCCAACTCGCCGGCCACCGGCAACAACGGCCTCAGCCCGCCCACCATCTTGCTGGGCGAACTCACGCAGGTGGGGGCCGGCATCAGCGTGGCCCGCATCGGCACGCGGCACAACACCGTGCGGGGGCGGCTCTACCTGGATGCCAACGGCAACGGCCGCCGCGACAACGGCGAGGGCGCGTTTCCCAACACGATGGTGCTGCA
>JANYFQ010000384.1 GCA_025362615.1 Hymenobacter sp.
AGGAAACGCGCGGCGTGGGCGGCATTTTCTTCGACCGATTGACAGTGGGAAAAGACGGCAGCGCGGCCGAGCTGTTCGCCTTCGTGCAGGACGTGGCCGAACTTTTCGGCCCCGCCTACACCCTCATCATGGCCGAAAACGCGGCCCTGCCTTTCGCCGAAAAAGAAGAAGCCTGGCAGAGCCTGCGCCGCGCCCGCTACGCCGAATTCAACCTGGCCTTCGACCGCGGCACCCAGTTTGGGCTGCAAACCGGGGGCCGCACCGAGTCGATTTTGATGAGCCTGCCGCCGCGCACCGGCTGGGCCTACAACCCCGCCCCGCCCGCCCCCGGCTCGCCCGAAGCCATGACGTTGAGCTGGTTACGCAAAAATGTAGACTGGCCGGCCAATGGTTGAAGCCCTGCAAGCCCTCGACCAGCGGCTGCTGCTGGCCCTCAACCACGCCCACACCCCGGCGCTGGACGACGTGATGCTGTTCGCCTCGAACCGCACCGTGTGGTTTCCGGCTTACGTGCTACTGACGGCCTGGCTCATCTGGCATTTCCGGCGGCGGGCCGGGCTGGTGCTGCCCCTGCTGATTGCCGCCGTGGGCCTGGCCGACAGCATCACCTCGCGCCTGTTCAAGCCCCTGGTGGGGCGGCTGCGGCCGTGCCACGACGCCGCGCTGGCACCGCTGCTGCACCTGCCCGACGGCTGCGGCGGGCAGTTTGGGTTTTTGTCGTCGCACGCGGCCAACTCGGTGGCGCTGGCGGTTTTCCTCCTGCTGGCGCTGCCCGCCGGACGGTTTCGGGGGCTGAAAACCGGGGCCTTTTTGTGGGCTATACTGCTCTCGTACAGCCGCATCTACCTGGGTGCCCACTACCCGAGCGACGTGCTGGGCGGGGCGCTGGTGGGCGCCGGGCTGGCCTGGGCGGCGGCAGTCGGATTGCGGCGGTGGGCCAGGACCAGAATCAATCGGTAAGCCGTTGCCCCGGCGGCGGCCTGCTCAGTTCAGAATGGCATTCACCTTCTTTACTATCTGCTTTTCGCTGTAAAACCTCCGGTACAGCGCCTGCACCGTGTAGGTGTCCTGCAACGGGCAAAAGCCTTCTTCGTACAGCGCCTGGGTGTTGAGGGTGAAGGTGTAGCCTTCGAGCTGACTGGCAAACCGATACCGGTAATCGGGCTCGTGCGCTTCAAATTCGCGGGTGGCCTGCCGGACTTTTTCAGCGTAGCGCTCAAAAAACCGGTCAAATTCCGGTTTGGTCATTTCGTCAAGCGGCCGCAATCGCCGGAGCGCGGCAATGAAGCGGGCGCTGTAGAAGTACTCGCCAAACAACGGCTTGCGGGGGCTGCGCTGGTGCGGGCGCAGCAGCGCAAGCGGGTCGGCGGCCGTGGTATCCGAGGCATTCCACGCCAACTGGAACCGCTGGTTGGGCACGAAATCGAACAGCACCAGGGCCGAGTACACGGTGCTGTCGGCGGGGCCTTGCGGGCTAATCAGCACCTGCCGGTCGACCAGGTTGGCGGTTTGGGTGAGGGCGAATTTGGACCCGCAGGCGTAGCGGGCCGTCAGGCTCACGTCGCCTTGCTTCACGGCTACGAGCCTGAACGTGAGCGTGTCGCAGGTGATGACCATTTCAATCAGGCTGGTGGGGGCCAGGCCGTACCACACGCCCTCCAGGCCCTGGGCTGCGCCCGTTGGCCCCAGCAGTAGCAACGCCAGCAGCGCCAACGCCCAACCCATTTTTTGCCCGTTTCGCACCGCCGCAGCCCGCACCGCTAGGCCCGCCCGGCCAGCAGCCGCGCCACGTACTTGCCCACGATGTCGAACTCTAAGTTCACCCCATCGCCCACCCGCAGTTGGTGAATGCTGGTGTGTGCGTAGGTGTAGGGGATGATGGCCACCGAAAACTCGGTATTTGTGGTGTCAAAACACGTCAGACTGGTGCCGTTCACAGTTACGGAGCCTTTCTCGACCGTCAGGCGCTGCTCGCCGGCTTCGTGCCGGAAGCGGTAGCGCCACGAGCCGCCCTGGTCTTCGACTAAAACGCAGGTGGCCGTGGCGTCCACGTGGCCCTGCACGATGTGGCCGTCGAAGCGCCCGCCGGCGGCCAGGCAGCGCTCCAGGTTCACGGCGCGGCCCACGGCCCACTGGCCAAGGTTGGTCACGCGCAGCGTTTCGTGGATGGCCGTTACGGTGTGGGTGCCGGCCACAGCATCCACCGCTACCACGGTGAGGCACACGCCGTCGTGGGCCACGCTCTGGTCAATTTTCAGCTCGGCCGCGAAGGACGAGCGCACGGTGAAATGGACGTTGGCCGCCTCCGACCGCACGTCGGTGATGGTGCCGAGGGCTTCAATAATACCTGTAAACATAAATCACTGATTTTAAGGCTGATTTAAGATGATTTCGCTGATTGACTGCCAATCGTTACTGACTGCCAGTACTGTCGGGACTTGGGGCAGCCGGGTTTTAAATGGCTGCAGCCGAGCAGCAAGTTGAAATGAACAACGTCAGGAAAGTACATTCCCGTTGGTGGAAAGAATCAGTTGCTGAAGCTGTTTAGACAGGCGAGAACGGTGCGGGCGGGC
>JANYFQ010000386.1 GCA_025362615.1 Hymenobacter sp.
CCGTCGTCAGCCCCCGCTTGCAGTATGCGCAGCAGAGCACCCGCCGCGCCGGCCGCAGCTTCAAGCTGGCCGTGGGGCTCTACGCGCAGCCGCCCTTTTACCGCGAACTCCGCAACACCAGCGTGGCCACGCCCGCCGCGCCCGGCCAGCCGGCCGTGCAAACCTCGGCCCTCAACCCCGAACTCCGCGCCCAGCGCTCGTACCACTTCATCGCGGGCAAGGACTTGACATTCAAAAAATACAACCGCGAATTCAAGCTCACCACCGAAGCCTACTTCAAGTGGCTCACCGACGTGGTGCCGTATGATATTGACAACGTGCGCCTGCGCTATTTTGCCAAAAACAGTGCCACGGCCTACGCCGCCGGTTTCGATGCCCGCCTGAGCGGCGAGTTCGTGAAGGGGGCCGAATCGTGGTTCAGCCTCGGCGTGCTCACGACCCAGGAAAACCTGGTGGGCGACTCGCTCAACGTGCGCGACGCGGCGGGCACAACCACGTCCCGCGAAGCCAAGGGCTACCTGCGCCGCCCGCAGGACCAGCGCCTCAACGTGGGCATCTTCTTCCAGGACCACCTGCCCAACAACCCCTCGGTGCGCGGCTACGTGAACGTGGTGTTCGGCACCGGCCTGCCCTTCAGCCCGCCCAACCTGCCCGATTTCCGGGGCACCAGCCTGCTCGAACGCAGCTACAAGCGCGTGGACCTGGGCTTCTCGAAGGTGCTGACGCTGCGCAGCGGCACCCGCGCCCACTTCTACCACTTCGAGAGCCTTTGGCTGGGGGCCGAAATCCTCAACGTGCTGGCGGCGAACAACGTGGCGGGGTACAGTTACTTGCAGGACGTGAACGGCAGGACGTACTCGGTGCCGAGTTACCTCACCCAGCGGCTGATTAACCTGCGCTTAATAGCCCGCTTCTAGACCGCCGATTGGCTACGCCGAACTTCGTTTCAAACGGATTTGACGGATGAAACGGAGCGCGGCTGGCGCGGCTGGGGACGCGGGGCGAGCGGGGGCTTGTTTTAACGGGGCGCTTGTGGGTGCATCTCGGCGGGGTAAGCGCGGATGCGGAGCGTGTCGGGTGCGCCCTTTTCGTGGCCGGTGATGGTGAGGGTGAAGGGCAGGTTGGTGTCCAATGATTGGGTGTTGCCCCATGCAGCGAGGGCAACGTCGAAGCCCAGGTATTGGGTCTGCCCGAAGTCGCCCGTGTTCAAGTAATGGCCGCCGGGGGTTTGCCCGCATTCTAGCAGCGGGGCGTCGCCTGAGAAAGGCTCGGGCCGGCTCTTGCCCGTGTAGCGGACGCGGTAGCGCAGGCTGACGTAGGCGTTGGGTTGTTTTTCTTCCACCCGGCGGGCATTCCAGCTTGGGCGGTGGCTCGTGCGGTTCTGGGCCACGGTGCAGTCGGAAAACTCGACGTTGTACGGCCCGTAGCGCACCGTGCGGGGCTCGACCAGCACCGTGTCGAAGTACAGCCCGGCGGCGCGGGCCTCGGCCGACGACTCGCAGTACACCGTGTGGTCGCTCATGTGGTTGTCGGCCATGACAGCCGCCACGTACCAGCCGCCCGTGGCCATGCTGCCAAGAACGAAAATGCCTAGCGGTAGCAACAGGAAAGCCAGTAGGGACGTGCGGGTACTGCTGGGGCGGGGGGCAGGGGCGGACATGGGCAGCGGGGGTTGTGGTTGGATTGGGTGCCGCAAAGTTCCCCCGGCCCGCTGGCGTGTTTCCTGACAAAAATCATTTTCGTCCCTGGCCTGCCGCTGCCTCACCCCCGGCTTCGCAGGCGGCTCAGGGTTTCGGGGGCCATGCCCAGGTGGGCGGCGATGTGCTGCACGGCCACGCGCTGGAACACGTCGGGAAACGTGCGGAGCAGCTCGGCCAGGCGCTCGCGGGCCGGGTAGGCCCGCAGCGCGTAGGCCCGTTGCTCGCTCTGGACGTAGTATTTTTCGGTCAGGAGCCGGCCCGTGGCGTTGAATTCGGGGAAGGCGCGGTACAGGGCGTGCAGCCGCTCGTGGTCGAGGGAGTGGACGCGGCTGGGTTCGAGCAGCTCCAGGTACTCGGTGGCGGGCTGCTGGGTGAGGAAGCTGACGACGGAAATCACGAAGTCGCCGCCCCGCATGAACCACGACGAAAGCTCGCGCCCCTCGTGCAGGGCGTAGCCGCGCACCAAGCCGGTTTCGAGGAAATACACCCGCCGCGCCACCTGCCCCGGTTGCAGCAGCCGGTGCCGGGCGGGCAAATCTTCGGTGCGAACAGCCGCCGCGAGGGCCGCCGCCAGCGCCGGACTCACCGGGTGCAACGCTTGAATGGCCGCTAAAAAGGCAGACATGGTCGATTGAATTTTCGGCAAAGGAACAGTGCTTTGGCTGAACTTGGGGCGGGTATCTTGGCTTCGTGCCGCACAAATTTGCAGCCCGCGCCTTGTCCTTCTGAATTTGCCGCCTACCTTTGTGCCCGATGAACAACCCCCCCTGCCTGTTTGCTGCCGCTGCCACGTCGCCCGTTCGGGTGTCGGCCGTGGGCGTGCATCATCATCTGGCGGGGGCCGGATGCCACGTTGGGTGCCGTTAGCGGCGCCGCGCATTCGTTTCCCCGCTACCGCCCCGCCCGGCGGTTTTTTTATGCGCTTTTTTAAGTGTTTTTGGTGGGACGTTCTGGTAGCTGTCCCGCAGTGAGCGCAGTGGCAAAAACGCAGGGAGCGCAGTGCCGTTCGGGGGGGCGTATGAGCAACAATTTACCAATTAAACAATTCGGCAATTAAAAATCAATGCTCCGTTTAGCCATTCAAAAGTCCGGGCGTCTCAGCGAAGATTCCCTGCAACTCATCCGCGAATGCGGCATCCACTTCCTGAGCAGTTCGCACAAGCTCAAAACCGAAGCCACCAATTTCCCGCTTGAAATCCTGTTTTTGCGCGACGACGACATCCCCGGCTACGTGCGCGACGGCGTGGCCGATTTGGGCATCGTGGGCCAGAACGTGCTGGTGGAAGCCGGTTGCTCCCAACTCGAGGTCGAGGGGCTGGGTTTCAGCAAGTGCCGCCTGAGCCTGGCCGTGCCCCGGGGCGACGCTTACGCCGGCGTGGCCGACTTGCAGGGCAAGGCCATCGCCACGTCGTACCCCAACATTCTGGGCGCGTACCTGGCCGGCGAGGGCGTGCAGGCCCAGCTGCACACCATCAGCGGCTCGGTCGAGATTGCGCCCAGCATTGGCCTGGCCGAAGCCATTTGCGACATCGTGAGCAGCGGCTCAACGCTGCTCGGCAACGGCCTGCGCGAGGTCGAAACCGTGTTTCGCTCCGAGGCCGTGCTCATCGCCCAGCCCCACTTAACCCCCGAACAAGCCGACCTGCTGGCCCAATTGCGCCTGCGGATGCAGGCCGTGCGCCGGGCCAAACGCAGCAAGTACATCGTGCTCAACGCGCCCCTGGCGGCGCTGGAAGACGTGAAAAAGCTGCTGCCGGGCATCAAGTCGCCCACCGTTACGCCGCTGGCCGAGGCCGGGTGGGTGTCGGTGCAGTCGGTGGTGCAGGAAGACGAATTCTGGCACCTCACCGCCCAGCTGCAAGCCGTGGGCGCCGAGGGCATCTTGGTGTTGCCGATTGAGAAGATTATCGCGTAAGCTGTGGCAACCTGGCGC
>JANYFQ010000388.1 GCA_025362615.1 Hymenobacter sp.
GGCCCGTCGTGCCGTTGTAGCTCGTAAAGAAGCCGCCCACCAGTGCCTTGCCGTCGGCCTGCACCGCCACGCCGTACACAGTGGCATCGAAGCCCGTGCCGGTGGTAAAGGCCGGGCTGCTGGCCGTGGCCGTCAGCGTCCGGGGCTGGCACACGTCCAGCGGCCCGGCCGGGCTGAGGGTGGCCGTCAGGTTGCGGCGCGGCACGTAGGTAAAGTCAGTGGCGCTGCTCACGCTGCTGCCCAAGCTGTTGGTCAGCGTAATCCGGCCCGTGCTGCTTATCACCGGCACCAGCACCGTCAGGCTCGTGGCCGACTGGCTCACAAAGTTCGTCGTGAGGCTGCCCGTGCCAAAACGTACGCCCGTCACCCGGTCCAGGTCGGTACCCGTGATGGTCACGCTAGTGCCTGCCGGCCCGCTGGCCGGCGTAAAGCTGCTGATGATGGGGCAAGCCGACAGCACCACCGTATTGGAGGCGGCCGAGGGTTCGCCGTTCAGGCTGGCCGTGGCGGTGTAGTTGCCCGCCGTGCTCGTCACGAGCGGGTTGGTGGTCGTGTTGCCGGGGCTGAAGGTGAAGCTGGCCCCGCTCACGGCCGTGGCCGTGGTATTGAGGCTGCCGTCGGCGTTGAGGCGCACGAGGCGGCCCGCCGTTGTGCCCTGGTAGGCGAAGAAGTCGCCGCCGGCCAGCACCTTGCCGTCGGCCTGCACCGCCACGCTCCGTACGCGGCTGCCGAAGCCCGTGCCAATGGCAAAGCCCGCGTCGCGGCTGCCATCGGCGTTGAGGCGTATCAGGCGGTTGGCCGGCGTGCCCTGGTAAGTCGTCAGGTTGCCGCCGGCCAGCACCTTGCCGTCGGCCTGCACCGCCACGCTACTCACCCCGGCATCGAAGCCCGTGCCGGTGGCAAAGCCTGCATCTAGGCTGCCGTCGGCGTTGAGGCGCACGAGGCGGTTGAGGCCCGTCGTGCCGTTGTAGCTCGTGAACAGGCCGCCCACCAGCACCTTGGCGTTGGCCTGCACCGCCACGCTGGTTACGTACTCATTGAAGCCCGTGCCGGTCACGAAGCTCGCGTCCAGGCTGCCGTCGGCGTTGAGACGCATGAGGTAGTTGAGGCCCGTCGTGCCGTTGTAGCTCGTGAAGAAGCCGCCTACCAGCACCTTGCCGTCGGCCTGCAGCGCCACGCTGTACACGGGGTTATCGAAGCCCGTACCCGTCGAGAAGGTCGCGTCGCGGCTGCCGTCGGCGTTGAGCCGGACGAGGCGGTTGGCCGTCGTGCCCTGGTAGCTCGTGAAGGTGCCGCCCACCAACACCTTGCCATCGGCCTGCACCACCACGCTCTCCACCACGGTATTGAAGCCCGTGCCGGTCACGAAGCCCGCATCGCGGCTGCCGTCGGCGTTGAGGCGCACCAGGCGGTTGAGGCCTGTCGTCCCGTTGTAGCCCGTAAACTCGCCGCCCACCAGCACCTTGCCGTCGGCCTGCACGGCCACGGTCTGCACGTAGTTGTCGAAGCCCGTGCCGGTGGCAAAGCCCGCGTCGAGGCTGCCGTCGGCATTGAGGCGCACCAGGCGCTGGCCCGTCGTGCCGTTGTAGGTCAAGAAGTCACCGCCCACCAGCACCTTGCCGTCGGCCTGCGCCACCACGCTCCGCACATTGCCGCCAAAGCCCGTGCCCGTCGCAAAGGCCGGACGAACCGCCGCCGCCGTCAGCGTCCGGGCCGCGCACACGTCCAGCGGGCCGGCCGGGCTGAGCGTGGCCGTCAGGTTCTGGCGCGGCACGTAGGTAAAGTTCGGGGCGCTGCTCGCGCTGCTGCCCAGGTAGTCGGTCAGCGTTATCAGGCCCGTGCTGCTCGTCACCGGCACCAGCACCGTGAGGCTGGTGGCCGACTGGCTCACAAAATTCGTCGTCAGCGTGCCCGTGCCGAAGCGCACGCCCGTCACCCGGTCCAGGTTGGTGCCCGTGATGGTGACGGGCGTACCCGCCGGCCCGCTGGCCGGCGTGAAGCTGCCGATGGTGGGCGGCGGGCAAGCCGTGAGCACCACCGCGTTCGATGCGGCCGAAGTTTCGCCATTCAGGCTGGCCGTGGCGGTGTAGCTGCCGGCCGCGCTCGTCACCAGCGGGTTGGTCGTCGTGTTGCCGGGGCTGAAGGTGAAGCTGGCCCCAGGTACGGCCGTGGCGGCGGTGTTGCGGCTGCCGTCGGCGTTGAGGCGCACGAGGCTGCCGGTCGTGGTGCTGTTGTAGGTCGTGTACTGGCCGCCCGCCAGCACCTGGCCGTCGGGCTGCACGGCCACGGCGTACACCGTGGAGCCAAAGCCGGTGCCGGTGTCAAAGCCCGTGTCGCGGGTGCCGTCGGCATTGAGGCGGATGCTGCGAACCTGGTTCGCCGTGCCGCTGTAGCTCGTGAAGGCGCCGGCCGCCAGCACCTTGCCGTCGGCCTGCACCACCACGCTCAGCACCAGGTTGTCGAAGCCCGCGCCGCCGGTGTTAAAAGTCGCGTCGCGGCTGCCATCGGCGTTGAGGCGGATGATGCGGCCGGCCGCCGCGCCCTGGTAGGTGGTGAAGTCGCCGCCCAGCAACAGCTTGTCGTCGGCCTGCACGGCCACGCTCCGCACCCGGTTGCTGAAACCTGCGCCAGTGGCAAAGGTCGCGTCCAGGCTGCCGTCGGGGTTGAGGCGCACAAGGGCGTTTTGGCCCGTCGTGCCGTTGTAGCTCGTAAAGTCGCCGCCCACCAGCACCTTGCCATCGGCCTGCACCGCCACGCTGTTCACCACGCTGTTGAAACCCGCGCCGGTGGCAAAGCTGGCATCGCGGCTGCCGTCGGCGTTGAGGCGCAGCAGGTGGTTGAGGCCCGTCGTGCCGTTGTAGCTCGTGAAGCTGCCGCCCACCAGCACCTTGCCGTCGGCCTGCACCGCCACGCTGTTCACGGTGCCGCCGATGCCCGTGCCGGTGGCAAAAGTCGCGTCGCGGCTACCGTCGGCGTTGAGGCGGAGCAGGCCGTTGAGGCCCGCCGTGTTGTTGTAATTATTGAAGAAGCCGCCCACCAGCAGCTTGCCGTCAACCTGCACCGCCACGCTTAAGATGCTGGAGTTAAAATCGAAGCCCGCGCCGCCCGCGTTGAAGTTTGCGTCGCGGCTGCCGTCGGGGTTGAGGCGGATAAAGTACTTGGCCGACGCGCCCTGGTAGGCGGCGAAGCTGCCGCCCACCAGCACCTTGCCGTCGGCCTGCACGGCCACGCTCCGCACGGTGCCCGTAAAGCCCGTGCCCGTCGCCAAGGCCGGGCTGCTGGCCGAGGCCGTCAGCGTCCGGGGCTGGCACACGTCCTGCGAACCGGCCGGGCTGAGGGCCGCCACCAGGTTGCGGCGCACCACGTAGGCGAAGGCCGTGGCCGTGCTGGCCGTGGTGCCCGCGCCGTTGGTCAGCGTTATCAGGCCCGTGCTGCTCGTCACCGGCACCAGCACCACCAGGCTGGTGGCCGACTGGCTCACGAAGTTCGTCGTCAGCCCGCCCGTGCCGAAGCGCACGCCCGTCACCGCGTCCAGGTCGGTGCCCGTGATGGTGACGGGCGTGCCGGCCAGCCCGCTGGCCGGCGCAAAGCCGCTGACGGCAGCGCAGCCCACCAGCACCACCGCGTTCGACGCGGCCGAGGTTTCGCCGCTCAGGCTGGCCGTGGCCGAGTAGATGCCCTTCGTGCTCGTCACGAGGGGGTTGGTCGTCGTGTTGCCGGGGCTGAAGGCGAAGCTGGCCCCGGCCACGGCCGTGGCCGCGTTGTTCAGGCCGCCGGTGGCCGTGAGGCGGGCCAGGCGGTTCTGGCCCGTCGTGCCGTTGTAGGCCGAGTAGTTGCCGCCCACCAGCACCTTGCCGTCGGCCTGCAGCGCCACGCTGACCACGTTGTTGTCGAAGCCCGTGCCAATGGCAAAAGTGGCGTCGCGGCTGCCGTCAGCATTGAGGCGGAGGAGGCGGAGGGCCGCGCTGCCTTGGTAGGTGCCAAAGTCGCCGCCCACCAGCACTTTGCCGTCGGGCTGCACCACCATACTGCGCACGAAGCTATTGAAGCCCGTGCCGGTGGCAAAGGCCGCGTCGCGGCTGCCGTTGGTGTCGAGGCGCATAATCCCGCCCAGGCTCGTGGCGCTGTTGTAGCTGCTGAACGACCCACCCACCAATATCCGGCCGTCGGCCTGCAGTGCCAAGCTGAGCAAGCTGTTGTTGAGGTTCGTGCCCGTGGTAAAAGTGGCGTCGCGGCTGCCGTCGGCGTTGAGGCGGAGGAGGCGGTTGGCCGCGCTGCCTTGGTAAGTGGTGAAGGCGCCCACCGCCAGCACCTTGCCGTCGGCCTGCAGCGCGATGCTGTTCACGGCGTTGTCGAAACCCGTACCGGACACAAAACTGGCGTCGCGGCTGCCGTCGGCGTTGAGGCGGATGAGGTGCCGGGCCGACACCCCCTGGTAGAGGCTGAAGTAGCCGCCCACCACTACCTTGCCATCGGCCTGCACGGCCAGGCTGTACACACTCGTGCCCAGCAGGCCGCCGAAGCCCGTGCCGGTGGCAAAGCTGGCGTCGGGGCTGCCGTCGGCGTTGAGGCGGAGGAGGCAGTTGGCGGTGTTGCCCTGATAAGTACCAAAGTCGCCGCCCACCAGCAGCTTGCCGTTGGCCTGCACGGCCACGGCCCGCACCACGCCGCTGGTGCCGCCGGCAAAGCCCGCGCCCACCGCGAAGCTGGCATCGGGGCTGCCGTCGGCGTTGAGGCGCACGAGGCGGTTGGCCGCCGCGCCGTTGTAGGTCGTGAAGCTGCCGCCCGCCAGTACCTGGCCGTTGGCCTGCGCCTCCAGGCTGAACGCAATATTGTTGAAGCCCGTGCCCGTGGCAAAGGCTGGGATGCTGGCCGTGGCCGTCAGCGTCCGGGGCTGGCACACGTCCTGCGGGGCCGCCGGGCTGAGGGCCGCCACCAGGTTCTGGCGGGCCACGTAGGTGAAGGCCGTGGCGCTGCTGCCCGTGGCCCCGTCGTTGCTGGTCAGCGTTAGCAGGCCCGTGCTGCTCGCCACCGGCACCAGCACCGTGAGGCTGGTGGCCGACTGCGCCGTGAAGCGGGCCGTGGTGTTGCCGGTGCCGAAGCGCACGCCCGTCACCCTATCCAGCCCCGTGCCCTGAATGACGACCGGAGTGCCCGCCAGCCCACTGGCTGGCGCAAAGCTGCTCACCGTGGCCGCCGCCCGCGTCACGGCAAAGGGCAGGCTGTTGCTCGTGCCGTTGGTCGTGGTCACGGTCACGGTGTACGGCCCCACCGCCAGCCCGGCCGGCACCGTAATGCCGCTGGCCGTGCCGGTCGTGCTGGTGTAGCCGCTGGCCGCGTTGGTGGGCGCCCCGCCCCCGACGGGCGTAAACGTCACCGCCGTCAGCCCGCCCAGCGCCCCGCCCGTGGCCCCGAGGCTGCCACCGGCCACCCCGGTGCCCGCCGAGAGGCCAAGCAGCGACGGCGGCAGGCCCAACCCGGCCAGCACCCCCGCCTGTGAGCTGGAGCCGGGCAGCGTGGTGGTGCCAAACGTGGCGGGCAGGCCCACGTAGCCGCCCACGTAGAGGCGGCTGCCGTCGGTGGCTATGCCCAGGCCCGCGTCGGTGGCGGTGCCGCCGCCGCTTTTGGCCCAGCGCCCGGCCCCGTCGCCGGCCGCGTAGGCCGCCACAAATACTTCGTTGTTGGTGCCGGTCAGCGCGGGCTGCCCGGCAAAGGTGGCGCTGCCGTTGTTGAAGTAGCCCGTCACGTACACCCCGCCCAGCCCGTCGGCGGCAATGCCGTAGCCAATGTCGCTGCCGGAGCCACCGCCGCTTTTAGCCCAGCGCCCGTTGCCGTTGGCGGCTTCGTAGGCCACCACGAACACCTCGCCGCTGGTACCGGCCAGGGCGGGTTGCCCGGCGAAGGTGCCGCTGGTGATGAACTGGCCCGTCACGTACACCCCGCCCAGCCCGTCGGCCGCAATGCCGAAGCCTGCGTCGGAGCCGGAGCCGCCGCCGTTCTTGGCCCAGCGCCCGGCCCCGTCGCTGGCCGCGTAGGCCGCCACAAACATATCCTGGAAGTTGCCGGTCAGCGACTGGCCGCCGAAAGTGCCGTTGGAGGCAAATAAGCCCGTCACATAGACCCCGCCCAGCCCGTCGGCCGCGACGCCCAGGCCTTGGTCGCCGCCGGAGCCGCCGCCGCTTTTGGCCCAGCGCCCGGCCCCGTCGCCGGCCGCGTAGGCCGCCACAAACACCTCGGTGCTGCTGACGCTGCCGCTGAGCGCGGGCTGCCCGCCAAAGGTGGCGCTGACGCTCTGGAAAAAGCCCGTCACATACACCCCGCCCAGCCCATCAGCCGCGATGCCCAGGCCCGCGTCGCCGCCGGTGCCGCCGCCGCTCGTGGCCCAGCGCCCGCTGCCGTCGCTGGCCGCGTAGGCCGCCACAAACACCTCGGAGCCGGAGCCGGTCAGGGCGGGCTGCCCGCCGAAGGTGGCGCTGCCGCCGCCGAAGTAGCCCGTCACGTACACCCCGCCCAGCCCGTCGGCCGCGATGCCCCGGCCCTCGTCGCCGGTGGTGCCGCCGCCGCTCGTGGCCCAGGCCCAGGTGGCGGTGCCGGGGTTGTAGCGGGCCACAAATGCGTCGTTGCCGCCCGCGCTCGTGAGCACGGTGCTGCCAACGCCCACCTGCCCGGTGTAGGTGCCCGTCACGAACACCGCCCCGCTCGCCTTGTCCACGGCCGTGGCCTTTATTTGGGCCGTGCCGCCGACCGTGAGGCAGGTCGCTACCGCCTGCCAGGCCCCGGTGCTGCGGCTCAGGGTGCCCAGGGCCGGGGCGTTGGCCTGCACGGGGGTGGTGCCAAAGGTGGCCGCCGGGGTGCCGCCGGCCAGGCCCGCGTACACGCCGCCGCTCCCGGCCGCAATGCCGTAGCCCCGGTCCTGGCCGGCCCCGCCGCCGCTTTTGGCCCAGCGCCCCGCGCCGTCAGCCGCCGCGTAAGCCGCCACAAACGCTTCCTGGCCGGTGCCGGTGAGCGCCTGCCCGGCAAAAGTGGCGCTGGTCGTAAAGAAGCCCGTCACATAGACCCCGCCCAGCCCGTCGGCCGCAACGCCGTAGGCAATGTCGGCGCCGGCGGCGGCCCCGTTGCCGCCGCTTTTGGC
>JANYFQ010000394.1 GCA_025362615.1 Hymenobacter sp.
CGAGCTGCACGTTGCTGGACAGAAAATGCGTGAGGAAGGCCGGCGATTGAATGCCGTCGAGCATGGCTCGCGCCTCCATCGGGATTTCGGGCGTGAGCTCCAGCACCTTGGTCGCGGCTTCGCGCAGGGCCTGCAACAAACCGAACTCGCCGGGAATTTCGGGGTTCAGCGACACTTCGGGAAAGTAGCTGACGCGGGCCACCAGCGGCGTAAAGCTCAGCTGTTCTTCCACCGTGAAGCGCACCTGGCCTTGCAGGATGATGGTAATCTGGCCATCGGGCTGCTCCAGTAGCTTCAGAATGCGGGCCAGCGTGCCCACGCCGTGCAGCTCGTCGGTGGCGGGCTCGTCGGCATCGGGGTTGCGCTGGGCCACCACGCCCAGGAGCTTGTCGGCGGCGTAGGCCTTGCGCACCAGCTTCACGCTTTTTTTGCGCGTGACGGTCACGGGCAGCACCACCCCCGGAAACAGCACGGTGTTGCGCACCGGCAGCAGGGGCAGCGTGGGCGGGGCCTCGTCGCCGCGCAGGAGGTGTTCGGGGTCGGCGGCCATGATGGCGATGGCTTCGGATTGGGGATTAGCGTCGCTGAGCGTGCGAGCCGGAGCCGAAGAATAAAGAGAAGCCAGATACATGAAAGGAGATAAAGCAGAAACAACGGCCACAGGTGCCAGATTGGCAGTTTGCGACCTTTCAATAGGGAAGGTACAAGGTACGCCCTTCCGGTGCGTTTGGCCTTCAAGGGCCGTGCCAGCGGGCCAAAGCCGCCAAAGCGGCGCACCAGCCCAAACGGCGGGTGCCAAACATGGCCAATTCCCTAAATTGTTGGCAACTTGCGTAATAATTCATGTCCAAAACTCTACCCATGTTGGCTTTATTGCGTCGGAGCTGGTTGCTGTTGCTGCTGAGCACAGCCGCGGGGCTGCGGGCCGCCCCCACGGCCCATGCCCAGCGCCGGCCCGCCCAACGGATTCCCGCCGCCGCCACCCCTTCCGCCGATACCACCAGCGGCGGGGCTTCGGCCGCGCCCAAAAAGGCGGCCGTGGTTCCAAAGCCAGCTCCCGGAACCCCCAGGCCAGCCATCGCGCCCGGCACCTACCGCCTGCGTGGCCTCAACAGCCGCGTGAGCCGCAAGCTGCACCTGCGGCCGGACGGCACGCCCGACTTCGTTTTCATCAACAAATACCCGTTTTTTGAGGACAAGAAGGCGCTACGGGCCATTACCAAAGCCGAGCGCCGCCACCAGTACCACCAAACCCGGCTGCTGCTGGAAGACTACGTGGCCAAATTCGGGCCGGTCAATTTCGAGAAGAACCCCAACATGCTCTGGCGGCTGGGCCAGCTGCTGGAGCGCGACAGCCAGACCGTGAAAGCCAAGGCCTACTACCGCTTGGCCCTCAAGCATAGCCGCGCCGACACCCGACGGGTGCAGCTCTACTACGACTCGCTGGAGCAAAAAAACACCGACCTGTACGTGCCCCTGAAAACGTACTACGACCTGGTGGAGTACCGCAAAAACCTCAACACCTTTCACCCGCCCAAGGGCGTGTACACGAGCATGGGCGACGCCATCAACAGCAAATCGCCCGACTACGGGCCGGCCCTGGCCACCGGCGACTCGCTCATGATTTTCAGCAGCAAGCGCAAGCGGCGCGGCCTGACCGGCGCGGTGGACGAGGACCTGTACACCTCGCACAAAGAGGGCGTGAGCTGGTCCGATGCCGAGCCGCTGCCCAAGCCCATCAACTCGCCCAACAACGAGGGCTCGGCCTGCCTGAGCAAGGACGGGAAGACGATTTATTTTGCCCGCTGCGAGTGCGCCACCTGCCACGGCAACTGCGACCTCTACACCGCCACCCGCGGCAAGGACGGCAAGTGGAGCGCCCCCAAAAGCCTGGGGCCGCTGGTGAATTCGTCGGGCTGGGACTCGCAGCCCACGCTCTCGCAGGGCGAGGACACGCTGTATTTTGCCTCGGATAGGCTGGGCGGGTTCGGGCTGTCGGACATTTATTATACCCACAAGCTGCGCAACGGGCAGTGGAGCATGGCCGAAAACGTAGGGCCGGTCATCAACACGCGGGAGAACGAGGTGAGCCCGTTCTACCACCCGCTCTACCACGTTTTGTACTTCAGCTCGCGGGGGCAATTGCTGAATTTTGGCGACTTTGATATTTATAAAACCTACCGCGTGGGCGGACGCTGGCAGGAACCTAAAAACATTGGCCCGCTGGTGAACGGCAAGGGCTCGGA
>JANYFQ010000436.1 GCA_025362615.1 Hymenobacter sp.
CTGTTCCAGGGCAACCTACGCGAGACCCCTCCGGTGGCAGCGCAGCTTGGTGGTACAGCTCGCCTAACAAGTCGCAAAAGTACCGCCATTTCCCCGCCCGCCCCTTGCCTACCCGCGCCCTTTCCGCCGTCAATCCGTTTATCTTTCGCTACAAGTGGCACTTCCTTGGAGGGGTTTTGTTTGTGGCCCTCAGTACGTTGTTGGCCATTTTTCCGGCCCAGCTCGTGCGCTACGCCTTCGATTTGGTGAACGAGGGCATCGACCTCTATCACCTGTACGCCGGTACGCAGGCGCAGGCGGGGGTGTACGAGCTGTTCGGGCGCAACGTGCTGTTTTACGGGATGCTCATTATCGGGCTGGCCTTGCTGCGGGGCATCTTTCTGTTCTTCATGCGCCAGACGCTGATTGTGATGTCGCGGCTGATTGAGAACGACCAGAAAAATCAGATTTTCAACCACTACCAGTCGCTGCCCCTGAGCTTTTACCGCCGCCACAGCACCGGCGATTTGATGTCGCGCATTTCCGAAGACGTGGGCCGGGTGCGGATGTACCTGGGGCCGGCCATCATGTACTTTATGCAGCTGGTGCTGCTGTTCGTGCTCATCGTGCCGCTCATGCTGCTCGTGAACGTGAAGCTGACGCTTTACACGCTGCTGCCGCTGCCGATTTTATCGGTCAGCATCTTCTACATTAACAATTTGATTGAGCGCAAATCCGACGAAATTCAGAAGGCGCTGGCGGGCATGACGACGTTTGTGCAGGAGGCATTTTCGGGCATTCGGGTGTTGAAATCCTTCGTGCGCGAAGCCGACTCGCACGCCCGGTTTGCCGAAGCCAGCGACACCTACAAGGAGAAGTCGCTGAGCCTGAATTTCGTAAACTCGCTGTTTTTTCCGCTCATCTTGTTTTTGGTGGGCCTGAGCACTATCATCACGGTGTGGGTGGGCGGGCAGGAAGTCATCGCCGGAACGCTGACGACGGGCAGCATCGCCGAGTTTCTGATTTACGTGAACCTGCTGACGTGGCCCGTCACGGCCCTGGGCTGGACGAGTTCGCTGGTGCAGCGGGCCGAGGCATCGCAGGCCCGCATCAACGAATTTCTGGACCAAAAGACCGACATCGTTTCGCGGCAAAACATCGCGCAGGAAATGACGGGCGACATTGTGTTCGACAACGTGTCGTTCACTTACCCCGACACCGGCATTCGGGCCTTGCACAACGTCAGTTTCCGCATCCGGCCGGGCCAAACCCTGGCCGTTATCGGCAACACCGGCTCGGGCAAAAGCACCATTGCCGCCCTGCTCTGCCGCCTCTACGACGTGAGCGCCGGCAGCATTTGCATCGACCAGACCGATGTGCGTGATTATACCTTAACCTCTCTGCGCGAGCAGATTGGCTACGTTCCGCAAGACGTTTTCCTGTTCTCCGACTCCATCCGCAACAACATCAATTTCGGCCTCGACCACCCCGACGAAACGCGGATGCTGCAAGCCGCCCGCGACGCGGCCGTGTACGACAACATCGCCGCCTTCCCCGAAGGCTTCGACACCAAAGTGGGCGAGCGGGGCATCACGCTATCGGGCGGCCAGAAACAGCGCGTGAGCATGGCCCGCGCCCTCGTCAAGGAGCCCAAAATCCTGATTCTGGACGACTCGCTCTCGGCCGTCGATACCAAAACCGAAAACACCATCCTGGCGGCCTTGCAGCGCATCATGGCCGAGCGCACGAGCCTTATTATTTCGCACCGCGTCAGCTCCGTGAAGCTCGCCGACGACATTCTGGTGCTCGACGACGGCGTAATTGTGCAGCACGGCACCCACACGGCGCTAATGGCTGAAACAGAGGGGCTATACCGGGCGCTGTACGAGCGGCAACTGCAGGCCGAGGAGGCGGCGTAATGGGTTGGTGGATTGGTGAATTCGGATTTTTAGAACCCGCTAATCCGCCAACTCACCAATGCACGAACTCACCATTAATGGCCCAGCATCACGCGGCGCATTCCGGTTTTTTCGTTGGCCGTGCAGCGCACAATGTAGGCACCGGCCGGCAACTGGCTCACGTTGAGTTCGGCGGGCGTTTGGCCGTTCATCATGCTGTAAGTCAACATCGGGCGGCCTCCGGCATCGGTCACTTCAATTCGGGTGGGGCCAGCGTTATCGGTTTTGACGACGAGGCGGCCGGTAGCCGGGTTTACTTCGGCCTTGACTTTGAGCGCGTTGGGCCGGGCAGCCGGCGTAACCGGCGACAGGGCCACGGTGCTGCCGGCGGCCGGCGCGGGCTTGGCCTGAGCGGCGGGCGCCGGTGCCCCACCGGGCAAAATAGCCACCTGCGCGTACGCAGTTTCCGAGCACAAAGCAGTCAGACCAACAACAAAAACAGAGATAATAAATTTCATACGTGTAAAGCTGAGATTACCGTAATGGCTTCGTAAAATTACGTCGCGTCGGGTTTAGCGCCTCGCTAACACGTGTCGTGCCACATTCGTTACTGTTCCTGTTTGTTAGCGGTCCAGAGGTCTGCCAATGCCTGCGGGTAGCGCACTTGCAGTTCTTCGGCCAGGGTCCGCATGGCCGCCATGCCGCTTTTGCGGAGGTAGCGCAAGCCATCAAAGGCGGCGGCGGGCACAGCGGCGGTGTCGGGGCCGAGGCAATCGTCGAGTTGCCGCACCAACGCCACGAGACGCGGCAGCCCCAGGAGCTGACACGTAATGGCCAGGCGCGACAACTCCTGGCGCAGCACGAAGCCATCGGCCCGGGCAGCGGCCACTTCGGCCAAAAAGAGTTGCTCGGGAAAATGCGTACAGAACATTCGGGCCATTAGCACGACGTAGGTCGCATCGCCACCCGCTACGTGTTCGAGGTAAGAAAAATCAATGCGATGGGCGGCGCGAAGCCGTAAGGGCGTTTCGACAATACGCAACACGGGGGGCACCAGAGCGGGAGAAGCAAGCATGGGAAGCGGACAAAAAGGCGACGGGGGTGAACGAGTGGCTAAAAGTAGCCCGTTTGACCAGCCGTATGCAAGACCAACAGACAATTTTTGCGCCTTTCGGACCTAAAATACCCGCCAGCCCCGATGACGGCCTCCGGGCTGGCACGGAGGCTTTTGCGTATCGCCAGACCGGGCCGGGTACTGCTCTGTGGTTCAAGGAAAAAATCGCCGCTTGTTGCGTTGTTTCAAAAATTGGCTTACCTTTGCACTTCCAATTTCCCAATCGGGGTGTAGCGTAGCCTGGTATCGCGCCAGTATGGGGTACTGGAGGTCGTAGGTTCGAATCCTGCCACTCCGACGGAAGCGCAGCCGCGCTCAAAGCCCTCGAACTTTTTTAGTTCGGGGGCTTTTTCGGCCGCAATTGGATGCTGAGTTGAAACCGCCCCATCGGTTTTATTATTTTTTCGGGGTGTAGCGCAGCCCGGTAGCGCGCTGTGTTCGGAACGCAGAGGCCGTAGGTTCGAATCCTGCCACCCCGACCCACAAAAACCGCCTCGGCACTATTGCCAGGGCGGTTTTTTTGTGCTCACCGGGCAAATTAGCACAACATCTACACAGCCCGAAAAATGTACGACCCCGACTATAAGCCCCGGCTGTTTGACGCCGACGGCGACCTTACCAAACGCTGGTACATCGACTTTCGGGTGTGGGACACCGACCGAAAAATGTTCATCCGGAAGCAGTATTACGGGATGAACAAATACACTACCCTAGCGGAACGGCGGCGGGTGGCCAAAAAAAAGCTGGTTGAGATTTCGCAACTCGTTACGGCCGGCTACACGGCCGGCCAAACCCCGGCGGCAAACATCGGCCTCGACCCGTTGCGGGCTTGCATCCTGGAAGCCGTTGAGCTAGTCGAGCGCAACAAAACGAACGCCGGGCGCTCCGGCGAAGATTACGCCCGTCTTCGCCGGCGGCTGAGCGAACCCGCGCACGCCGGCTTTGCGGCCCTCCCGTTGCGCCTGGTGCAGCCGGGGCACGTGCTGGCCTTTATGGAAAAGCTGCGCGAACGGGGTATTGAAGCCAAATCGTTCAACGGCAACCGTGACACCCTTTCGGCCGTTTTTAATTATTTGCTGCGTCTCGATGCAGTACCCCGCAACCCCGTCAAAGGAGTGGAACGCCGCGCCGTCACCGATTCGGACCAACACCAGCCCTACACGACCGAGCAGCGGGCCGCAGTCGAGGCCGAAATCATTCGGCGGGGCGATACGCAGCTGCTGTTGTTCCTCAAATTTATTTACTTAGGACTTACGCACTCCACCCAACCG
>JANYFQ010000458.1 GCA_025362615.1 Hymenobacter sp.
CAAATAATCAACGCCCACTTTCGCCGACAAAACTGCCGTAGCCATATAAGAAAGGAAAGTAATGATTCCTGCAATTGAAGCCAAGGTCTTCGATGTTCCATTAAGCAAACAGTTATATGCTCCTCCATTCACTGGTAAGGCTTCAACTACCTCGGTATATACTGACTTGTAAAAATAAAGTATCACAGCAATGAGCAGCAGGATCAGTGGTGCATAAATGCCAGCAAACAAAATCGCAATCCCCGAAACATAAAGGATCGAGCTGAGAATATCATTGCCACAAATGGCCGTAGCATAAAATTGGTTGAGTTTTTTTGCGATCGCCCGCGGCCGTGGCGCTCACGGCCGTGGCGCTCACGGCCGTGGCCACGTCGCGCCCCGGCCCGCCGCCGCTGCGGGCCCACAGCGGTTGCCCGTCGGCCGCGTAGCGCACCAGCAGGGCATCTTCGGCCCCGGCGCTGGCCAGGGGCGTGCCCCCGATGGCCAGCGTCGCGGTGAAGGAACCGGCCACCAGGTAGCCGCTTCCCGCAGCGGCCAGGGCCTGGCCAACGGCCGCGCCCTGGCCCTGCCGCGCCCAGTTCCAGTCCGGCACCTGCGCCCGGCCGGCCAGGGCAACGGCCCACAGCCCAAGCAAGAGCAGGACGCGGGCAACGGGGCCACCCGCCCCGGCAGAGCGGGGCCAGCGGCGCGGGTGCGGTGCCCCAAAACCGAAAACGACGGCGGCCATCTTAGTGGACCACAACCAAGCGGTGGGCCACCACCGCGCCGCCGGGCAGGTGCAACTGCACCGCGTACACCCCGGCCGGCAGGTGTTGTACCGTGAGTTGGGTTTGCCCGGCCCGCAGTTCGCCCCGCCACGGGCAGCGGCCCAGGGCATCGAGCACCACCACGCGGGCCGCCCCGCCCCCAGCCGGGCGCTCCACGGTGAAGGCGGCGCTCGTCGGGTTGGGGTAGAGGCTAAAGTCGGCCGCCACGGCCGGGCGCGTGGCCAGGATGACCACACGCGGGGTTGAGGGGGGCGAGGCGCAGCCCGCCGCGCTCGTCACGACCACGGTGTAGGTGCCCACCGGGGCCGCCCCTGCGGCCGGGTAGCTGGCCGCCGTGGCCCCGGCGATGGGCCCGCCGGCGTTCGACCACTGGTAGGTGGCGCTGGCCACCGCCGCCACCGACAGTTGCCCGCCCGGACTTTGCTGGATGACGGGCGTGGCCGGCACCGGGGCCGTTGTCACCACCACGGCCGCCGAGGGCGGCCCGAAGCAGCCCGCCGCCCCGGCCACGCGCACGGTGTAGCTGCCGCCCGCGCTCACCGTGAGGGTGCGGGTGGTGGCCCCGGTGCTCCACCGGTACTGCGCCTGCCCGGCCGGGGCGCTGAGCGTGAGGGTGCGGCCCGCGCAGAGCGTTTGCGGCCCGGCGGGGGCGAGCGTGGCCGTGGGCGCGGCGTTGATGGTCAGGTCCTGCCCGGTGTCGGCCCCGAGCACAAGCGAATCGGCCTGAACCACGCGCAGGCGGTAGGCCGTGCCAGCAGGCAGGTCGAAGGGCAGGGCCACGGCCAGCGGCGAAGCCGTACCCTGTCCCACGACGCGGATTTGGCCCGGCCGGAAGCGGCCCCGTGCGTTGCTGAGTTCTACTTTGAAGCGTTGCTCGCTGGCCGAGAAGGTGCCCGTGGTAGCGAAGGCCAGCGAAAGGCTGCCCCCGGCGCAGTGCGTGGTTTGGGTGAGGGGGGTGGCGGCGATGAACTTTTCGGAGTAGTGCAGGATGCTGCCCCTTTCTCCCCCTGTCCAGCCGTTGTAGCGGTCAAGAAAGCTGCCGTCGTATTGTATGGTGCCCAAGTTTCCTAATTGCTGCGTCCAGGTCAGGCCCGCATCATCGGTCCGGTACATACCATTGCCGTAGGCCCACCCGCTGCGGGCTGAGGTGAACGATGTGCCGGTAATGCCGAAGACGTTGCCGGGGGCCCCGGCCCAGGTCAGCCCCCCATCTGTCGTGCGGTAAACGGCTCCGTTGTCCTGGCTCACAAACCCAAGCCGGGCGTTGATGAACTGAAGCTTTTTATGGCCGGGATTGGTGAGAAAGAAAGCCGAGGGCAGCGGCAGCCAGGTCTGGCCCCCGTCGGTGGTTTTGAGGAAGGTGCCGTTGTCGCCCCGCGCGTAGGCCGTGCGGGCACCGGCCCAGGCCACATTAGTCAGGTTCTGGGTAGTGCCGCTGTTGCCGCGCTGCCAGCTTTGGCCGGCATCGCGGGTGTACCATACCGCGCCCGCATCGCCCACCAGCAGCCCAGACCGGGCATCGCGGAATTGCAGGTCGTTGGCGGTGCTGGCCCCGGCCAGGGGCAGCCGCCGCCAGGTTTGGCCCCCGTCCACGGTCTTCAGCACAAAGGCCGTCCCGATGGTCGCCGCAAACTCCTGGCCCGCCACGTAGGCCGTATCCTGGTCCGGAAACGCGCCCGCATTCAGTTGGGCATCGGCCCACCTCACCCCCGGCGCAGTGCCGACAATGGCCAGCCGCTGCCACTGCTGCCCCCGGTTTCGGGTGCGGAGCACCCACGAAACCCCCGGACCGGTAGTAAACGGGGCACCATACGCTGCCCAGCCCGTCACCGGGTCGTTGAAAACCACCTGCCGCACACCAATAGTAGTGTTGGCGGGGTCGTACCAGCGGGCCGTCGCGCCAAAATCCGTCGTCGTGCCCAGGTCGGCGTTGGGGCTGGCGTAAAAGCCCACCCCGCTGGACAGCACCTTGCGGAAGCAAAACCCCCGCATGTTAGTAACCAGCGCCCAGGTCTGGCCGCCATCCGCCGTTGCGTACCCATCGGCGGTGCCGTGCAGCGGGTCCGAAAAATGGAGGCGTTCAATTCCTGAATAAAATGGGGTACCGGGCGGGTACACCGTCACCGCTGTCCAAGTCTGGCCACCGTTGGTGGTATGAAAAAAGTTAGGGTTGGGACCAGTGAATATGCCGGCCACCCACCCTTCCCGGGCATTCAGAAAAAACATGGTTTGAAACACGATGCCGGGCGCGTTGGGGGTGATGGCGGTGTAGGTCAGGCCCCCGTCCGTGGTTTTTTGCACCGAGCTGTTGCAGGTGACATAGCCCAGCGCGGGCGTGACGAACTGCACCCCGTTGGCATCGGCGGGTATGGGAGCCGACTGCCACGTCTGGCCCCCGTTGGCGGTGGTGCGCAACCGGGCGGGCCGGCCGTAGCTGGGCGCATTCCAGTAGTAGAACACGTAACCCTGGCTGGCCGAAAAGAAATGCACGGCCTGCATTTCCACGTAGTCGGGTTCGCCGCCGGTGGGCTGCACGGCCCAGGTCAGGCCCCCGTCCGTCGTTTTGCGTACTTCGCCCCGGGCATTGGCCGTGCCAATCGTGTAGGCCACCCAGCCCAGCAGGGGGGTCACGAAGCTGATTCCCTTCAAATCGTGGTTCACGCCGAGGTGTAGCTGCTGCCAGGTAGCGCCCTGGTCGGTTGTTTTCGCGGCGCCGCCCGCCAGGCCCACCACCACCGCCGTCTGGTCGTTCACCACGTCCAGGGCGGTGTAGTAGCAGGGCATCGGCTTGGGGGCCTGCCATTGCCAGTTGGGCTGGTTGGGCACCGTGAAGGGCACCTGCGCCGCTGCGCTCCCCGCGCCGCACCAGGCCAGCCAGAGCAAGGTCAGGCCGCAGCCGGGCCATTGCCAATTCCAGGAGAAAAGTTTTTTGTTCATGATTAATTATTTTTCAAAGCGCAAAAAAGACCAAAACCCGTAGCCGAGCTAACCCCAAACACCCCGTGCCCAGGCGGGCACGGGGTGAACAAGAGCAGTAGCCCGACGAGTGGGCCACCGGTGTTTAACATGGCAGCGTAACTGTGCTTCAACCCCCGCCACCGGCAATGGCAGGGGCCGAAGTACGGCACGGTCGGTTAGTGCTGTATCTGCACCGGTTGGCCAACTGACTTTCCGTCCGGCAGCGTGGCCCGCAGCAGGTAGGTGCCGGCCGGCAGGCTCCGCACGTCCAGCTTGGTGTGGCCTTCGGTGGTGGTGACCTGTTGCACGGTACGGCCCAGGGCATCGGTGAGCACCAACTGGGTAGTGCCCTTCTTCCCATTCAGGTCGATGTGCAGTTCGCTCCCCGCCGGATTGGGGTAAGCCACCATCGGGTCGGTGGCGGCGGTAGGCGAACTGCTGCCCAGCGCCATCCGGTTCACGGGTCTGGCCACCGTCAGTTCAAAGCAGGGATTGGCCGCGTTCGTGTTCTTGATGATTACGCTCACGCTGTTGCCTATCGTTTCCGGGTTGGGAAACGAGATGTAGGGCGTAGTGACGGTTGTATGAGTCGGGTTCGGGTTGGCCGTACTAGACCACTCGTAGGTGAAGCCCGCCCCGGTGGCTGGCTTGCAGACCGATGGCGGCATCGTAGTGGGAGCAGCGGGGTTGGTCACCTCGAAGTACACCATCGCCCCACCGAACCGGGTGATGACATAATCTGCAGGGTTGCATGCATAGCTCCCCTTTACCGCCACGGTCCGCACGGTGCCCCCGGTTGTGCAGCCCAGCACCCGGGCCGTTACGTCGCCCGGTGTGCTGCCCACTATCACCGTAGCCGAGTTAGTGGTTGAAGTGCTGGGTGCCCAGCCCGTTGGCAGCAGCCACTCAAACACCGTGTTCAGTGGGAAGGCGTGGTTGAAGCTGAATGTCACCGTGCTGCCCGGAGTCAGGCAACCGGGAACCACGGGATTGATGGGGTTGTCGGTGCTGTTTAGCTGCCGGGTTACCCGGAACACATTGGACGTAGCCATGGTGCAATCAACCCCACTGGCGCCATTTTTGGCCGTCACGCTGATGTCGGCCACCGCCAAGATATTTGGATTACCTGGAGTGATGGTAATCGTCTGTGGACCCGGAGCGGCGTAGGTATAGCTGCCATTGGCCAAGGTTGCATTGGGCGCACTCGTGATGGCCCACCCCGCCGGAAGGCCGTTCCAGGTGTATGTCGGACCAGCTTGCGCTATGAAGCTGAGGGAAAACGGCGCGTTGTCCGTTTTGCAGGTTGCCGGACTGCCCGCCACCGCCGACAAGACAACGGTATTGGGCTTGATGTAAATCGTCTTACTCATGTACGGAGTAGCCGGGTTGCAACCACCGATTTTGGCCCTGAGTTCGTAGCTGCTACCGGCGAAGGTAGTCGGCAAGGTCAGCGAGACCGCGCTACGGTCACCCGAAAAGGTTAAAGCCGAACCGGTTGGGAATCCAGTGCCGACTGGACGGTTTGCGTCCCAATCGTAGGAATCAATGCCAATTTTGGCATCAATCAGAGCTGTCGTGCTCACGATGGGCGGCAGCACAAAGCCGTACGCTTTGCCCAGTTCCACGCAATCCGGTCCCAAGAATAAGGAGTTGATGGGTTGGGCGAACGTCTTGTTCACTTGGTAAAATTTCTCCTGCGGACACGTTCCCCCAGAATTGTACTGGGCCACAATCCGGCCCCGTCCAGGCCCCAAAGAGTTCACGAGAATCGGGTTAGCAGTAGCCGCCTGACCGGTAACAACCTGAAAGTCGCCCAGCGCGTACCACCCGGTGAGCGTCCCAGGGCCGGTGAACGTGTAGGAGTAGTTGGTGGCGGTGGAGGGCACACAAAGGCCCGCCGTGGCGGCGGCCGTAGCGGGCGTTGGGGCTACCGATTGGGCCTGCGCCGTCAAGCACGCACCCAGTAAGAGGATGGCCGAAGTCCCCAGGCGTTTGGCCGTTTTGATGAAGGTGTTCATCGGGTTTTGAAAGTTAAAAGTTGGTTGGACTCGTAACTTCGGATTACCGTACCACAAGCGGTGAGTCCTTGCCCCGTGCCTCCACGTTGGAGGCCCCGGAACCGGCAATCCGAAGCAAAGGGCGGGCGCACCTTCCCGGTGGGCTGGCCCATTTGTAAGGCGGAACAAACGGCCCCCTGTTTAGACCAGGGGTGCCCGTTTGTCCGCCGGCCCGGAGTGTTCGGTGCCGCGGTTGCGGAAGTAGTACCGGGGCCGCCCCGAGGGCAGCCAGCGGCGCGAGGAAAGGTTCGTCATGTTTTCGACGGGGTGACGTGAAAAACAGGCGAACACGGACCTGTTGTCGCCCATAACAGGCGACCAAACAGGGTTTTCATCCAGAATAATGGCGGGGCAGCAAACGCCGGATACCGGCGGAAACGCACGGCATTAGCGAGGCAGGGCAGCGGCATGGGCGGAAACGAAGAAAAATGACACGGACTCAGTTAAAAAACTCAGGTGAAACGTCAATTTTCCCGCTCATCGCCCCGGCCGGGGCCGGGGGTATCGGTTACGCAGTTGCTTGCCTGCCGCTCGCTCGGGGCCGTTTGCAGCGGGCCGCCCCTGGGGGCTGGCCGCCGCAACACCCTGCTCCTGTCCCGTCTTCCCGCAAGCCAAAGGGGCCAGCGGGGCGCACGGTGCGGCAGCCCGGCCCGGTTGGCGGGGGCTGCAAACAACCGCTGCCGATGTTAGCGGGCAGCGGGCAAAGGAGTGGCGCTTGATATAATAAGCGAGCGAAAGCGCCGGGGAAGGGTGTGGGCAACGATAGTGAGACAAATATAGACAGGGTGCCCGAAAAACCAACGGGCAGGCCCAGAAAC
>JANYFQ010000468.1 GCA_025362615.1 Hymenobacter sp.
GTTCACTGCTAACTGTTAACTGAACAACGCAGGTGCCGTGGCCTTCAAAAAAAGCCGTTTGCACTGAGTCGGACAGGCGGAAGAGCAGGTCCTCGTCGTCGGGGCGCAGCACGGCGCGGTCTATCATGATGTGGACTTCGCCTTTTACCTCGGGCTGGCCTTCGGCGATGAGGTCTTCAATCTGGGCGGTTTCGCCGTTCACCACCACGCGGCTGTAGCCTTTTTGCAGCAGCAAATCCAGCTCCTTGCTCATGGGGCGGGTCTTGTCGGGGCGGTGCAGCGGGGCCAGAATCATGGCGCGGGTGCTCTCGGGCTGGGTGGCCAGGAAGTCCACCACATCGGCCACGTTGTCTTTGCGCACCTGCTCGCCGCTCACGGGCGAGTACGTGCGGCCCACCCGCGCAAACAGCAGCTTGAGGTAATCGTAAATCTCGGTGCTCGTGCCCACCGTCGAGCGGTTGTTCTTGATGCTGACCTTCTGCTCGATGGCAATGGCCGGCGAAATGCCCCGGATGTAGTCCACATCGGGCTTGTCCATGCGGCCCAGAAACTGACGGGCGTAGCTGCTCAGGCTTTCTACGTACATGCGCTGGCCCTCAGCATAAAGCGTATCGAAGGCCAGGCTCGATTTGCCCGAGCCCGACAGGCCCGTGACCACGATGAACTGATTGCGCGGCAACGCCACGCTGAGGTTTTTGAGGTTGTGAACCCGAGCGTTTTTGATGAGAATAAATTCGCGGGGGTCGAGGTTATCAATGGCGTTGTCGGCGGGGGCCGAAACTTGCAAAGCGTCTTTTTTGGGCATAGCCTGAGTAACAGCGGGAGGGGGCCGGAAGGTTTCGGCGGGGGGCGTTTGCTGCTGGGTGCGAAGGTACGGCTGCGGCAAAGGGCATCGGTTAGTCAATTGCTACCACGCGAACATCTCCCCCAGCACCGCGCACACGGCGCGGCCGGTAGCTTCTTCTAGCGCCCCCAGCCGCTTCACGAGCCGCACGGTATCCACGGCGCGAAGCTGGTCGAGCGCCACTTGGCCGGGCTGTTGCTGAAACTGAGAATCGACCCGGGTTGGGTAGCGCCTTTGCGTGTGCGTGAGCGGCGCAACCAGCACGGTGCGGAGAAATTTATTGGCCGCATCGGGCGATACCACCACGCACGGACGAGTTTTGGCAATTTCACTGCCCACGGTGGGGTCCAGATTGACCAGCCACACCTCGAAACGGCGCGGGGGCGTTACCATTCCGTTTCGTCAAACTGATTGCCAATCCCCTCGAACAGGTCAGATTCGGGTTCGTCACCATTGGCAATGGCGGCCGCAAAGGCCGCTTCCCACCCCGTTCGTGCCGACGACACCGGACGCAGTAGAATCGTTTTGTCCTGCACCTCGATTTCAACCTCCGAGGTTATGCCACAGGCTTGGAGCATCGACTTTGGCAGCAGAATCCCGCTGGAATTTCCAATCTTTCGGATGGACTGAATCATGTTCTTAGCAAGTGATTTAGTTATAACAAAGATATAACAAGCCTCTGGCCTTTCCGTTCGGCCAGAAAAAAATTCGTCTTCCCTGCAATAATTAGAAACTTGTCTAATTATCTTCGTAACATTGCGTCATCATTCACCAGCCCGCTCCCCATGCACTCGCTTACCCGCTTCCTCTTCGGCCCGGCCGCTGCCGCGCTGCTCAGCATCACCGGCGTTCGTGCCCAGGCCCCCCGGCCCAGCCTCACCGGCGACTGGGCGGGCACGCTCGGGCCACTGGAATTCACCGCCCACCTCGTGGACCCGGCCGGCGGGCCGCGCACGGCCACGCTCGATATTCCGGCCCAGCACGCCAACGGGTTGGTCATGCAGTTCACCACGCCGGCCGATAGCGTGTACCTGCGCCTGCGTCAGCCCATGGCCGCGCAGTTTGCCGGTCGCCGGTCATCCGACGGCCAGCGCCTGGAAGGCGAGTGGCAGCAGGGCCTGCGCTCGTTCCCGCTCACGTTTAGCCGCCAGGGCGGCCCCAAAGCCGCGGGGCCCAACCGCCCCCAAACGCCGCAGCCGCCCTTCCCCTACCAGTTGGCCGAGGTCACATTCAAAAACGAGAAGGCCGGCATCACGCTGGCCGGCACCTACACCGTGCCCGCCGACATGGGGCCGTTTCCGGCCGTGGTGCTGCTCACCGGCTCGGGGCCGGAAGACCGCAACGAAACCATCCTCGGCCACCAGCCCTTTGCCGTGCTGGCCGACTACCTCACCCGCCACGGCATCGCCGTGCTGCGCTTCGACGACCGGGGCGTGGGCCAGAGCGGCGGCACGCTGGCCGGCACCACCAGCGCCGACTACACCGCCGATGCCCAGGCGGCCCTGTCCTGGCTGCACGCCCAGCCCGGCATTCGCAAAAACCAGGTGGGCTTGGTGGGCCACAGTCAGGGCGGCACGGCGGCCATCGGGGCCGCCATTCAGCCGGCGGGGCCGGATTTTCTGGTGCTGCTGGCCGCGCCCGCCCTGCCCGGCGATGAGCTGATTGTGCAGCAGTCGCTGGCCCTAGCCCGGCTGCAAACCTTAGATGCCGCCCAGCTGGCCACCACCGAAAAAATGCAGCGCGCCATGACCCAGATTGTGCAGCAGAACCCCGACAATGCCCAGGCCCGCGCCAAGCTGCTGGCGTATTACAACGGCATCAACCCGCAGCTGGCCGCCCAGCTGGAATCACAAATGCCCATGCTCACCTCGCCCGACTACCGCCACCTGCTGGCCGACCGCCCCGCCCAAACGCTGGCCAAGGTGAAGTGCCCGGTGCTGGCCCTCGGCGGCGGCCACGACCGGCAGGTGCCCGCCCCCGCCAACCTGGCCGCCACCACCGCCGGCCTCAAAGCCGCCGGCAACCGCGACGTGACCGTGCGGGAACTGCCCGGCCTCAACCACCTCTTTCAGACCGCCCCCACCGGCAGCCCGGCCGAGTACGGCACCATCGAAGAGACCTTTGCGCCCAGCGCCCTGGCCGTGATTGGCGACTGGATTGCCCGGCACACCCGGAAATAACGCCCTCAAAAGCACCCATTCGCCTGCTCCCCCAACGGCCGCTTCGCAAGAGCGGCCGTTGGCATTGGCGGCCGGGCCAATGAGCGGGAAGCGGCCATTGCGATAAGAACATTTGTTGTACTTTTCAACCTCAACTCACCTCCAAATCCCACTACCTGTCTTCTTTCTATTTTGATTCTATGATAAAATTATTATTCGCCACGTTGATTTTTCTGGGTTTGATGGCGCAGCCCCCCGCCATGGCAATGGCCGCGCCTCCTGCCGTTGCCCCCCTCAACGGCCAGTGGAGAGGCCCGTTGAAGATGTTGGGCGGAGAAATCTCCATCATCGTCACCATCGTGCCGCTCACCAACGGCACCTACTACGCCGCCCTCGATGCGCCCCAGCAGCGCATCAGCCGCATGCCGGTGGAGGTCGAGCTCAAAGACGACAACCTGACGCTGCGCATCGAGCAAGCCGGCAGCAGTTTCGTGGGCAAGGTGCTGGAAGACGGGGCCACCCTCAGCGGCACCTGGAAGCAGCCCGGCATGACGGCCCCCATGGTGCTCACGCGGGCGGCGGCTTCCACGCAGGCCGTTACCAAGTTCAAGGCCACGCCGCCCTACCGCGAGTCGGAGGTCACGTTCAGCAACCCCGCGACGAAGAACCGGCTGGGCGGTACGCTCTCCATTCCGGCCGGCGAGGGGCCGTTTGCGGGCGTGGTGCTGCTGTCCGATTCGGGCCCGCAAACCCGCGACGTGGACGTGAACGGCTACCGCATGTTTGGCCAGCTGGCCGATTACCTCACCCGCCACGGCATCGCCGTGCTGCGCTTCGACGACCGGGGCGTGGGCAAATCGACCGGCAGCTATGCCAGCGCCACCACCGCCGATTTCGTGACCGATGCCCAGGCCGCCCTGGCTTTTTTGCGCGGCCAGAAGCTGGTGGCGGCCCACCGCGTGGGCCTGCTCGGGCACGGCGAAGGGGCCAACGTGGCGCTGCTGGCGGCCACCACGCCGAACCGGGCCCCGGCTTTTGTGGTGTCGCTGGCCGGCTACGGGCAGCCGGGCAACGAAGTGCTGCGCCGGCAGCAGGGCGAAATCATGCGCCTGATTGGGGCCGACCCTTCGCAGGTGAAGGCCGCCCAGGACGTGTACCAGCGCACGGTGGACGTGATTCGTCAGTCGCCCGACAACGCCGTGGCCCGCACCAAAGTGGCCGCGCTGCTGCTGGGGGCCAACATGGGTATTGATGCGCCGATGGCCCGCGCCCGCGCCGCGCAGCTCACCTCGCCGTGGTCGCGCTACTTCTTCGATTTCGACCCGCAGGCCAAGCTGCCCGACGTGCAGTGCGCCGTGCTGCTGCTCAATGGCACCTCCGATTTGCAGGTTTCAGCCAAGCGCAACATGGCCCCGCTTTACAAGGCCCTGCGCCGCGCCAAGCGCACGGCCGACGAGTACAAGCTCGACGGCATCAACCACTTGTTTCAGCCCGCCCCGGCCCAGTGGCCCATGATAAACGGCGTGCAGCAAGCCGTGTTTTCTCCCGAGGGCCTGAAAATCATCCACGCCTGGGTGGCCCAAGAA
>JANYFQ010000497.1 GCA_025362615.1 Hymenobacter sp.
CCCAAAACTTTGAACGGGGTCTGCACGGTGTGGTCAGACGACTTTTTCAGTCGTCCGACCACTACCGGGTAGGCCGAAATGAGGCAACGAATAGTAGTCGGACGACTGAAAAAGTCGTCTGACCACACCGCCCAATGCCACCGTTCAAAGTTTTGGGTAAAGGCAAGCCCCGGTGGCCGGGCGTTTTGGCGGGTGCTTGAAGTAAATTTCGGTGATAATGACACAGGAATTGGCGTTTCCCACGCAAATATTGGCGTTTCTTACGTAGGCATTGGCGTTTCTCACGCAAGTATTGGCATTTCCCACGCAAGCATTGGCGTTTCCCACATAGGCATTGGCGTTTCCCACGCAGGTATTGCCAATTCCTGCGTATATTTGCTTAATAACCACTTCACACCCCGCATCATGGCAAACCCCGTCACCAAAGGCCGCGTTGCGCTGCCCAAAACCCCAAAAGAAGGCTTCGAGCTGGCCGCTAAAATCTACGCCAAACACCTGGCCGACGGGGCCGCGTCGGAGCTGAAAAACCTGGTCGATGTGAGCTGGGATGCCACCGGCCCCGGCCTGGCCGCCGGCCTGGCGCACCACACCGAAGCCGAGCGCCTCAAGGGCCTGATGGAAGCCGCCTACCGGCTGCGCGATGCCGCCTTTGCGCCCGTCGCCGACCTCAACCGCGCCTCGGCCGCCTACCTGAAAGGCAAGTACGCCAAAAACCCCAAGAAGCTGGCCGAATGGGGCTACACCGTGGACGACAGCCCCCGCAAGCCCGCCGTGCCCAAGCCGGCCAAATAGGCCGGGGCTTCCGGCATTGTGTTCATGACCCGCCCGCTCCCCGCCCTGCGCCTCGCGCTACTGGCCGCCGCCAGCCTGTTTTTTGCCACTGCCTCGTGCTCCAAAAAGACAGACGACCCGGCCCCCACCACCGGCGGGCTGGCCGGCACCGTGAGCCCGGCCGATGCCTTGGCTACCGTCACGGCTACCGACGGCGGCGGCCTCACCTTCGTGGCCCGGCCCGCAGCCGGCATCGGGGCCTTCGCCCTGGCCGACCTCAAGCCCGGCACCTACGCCTTGAGCTTCGCCCCGGCCAGCGGCTACGCCGCCCCGGCCCCGCGCACCACTACGATAGCGGCGGGCCAAACGGCGGCGGCGGACACGGTCTTCGTCGTGGGCAACGGCACCCCGCGCGGCACAATGACGTGGACGAAGGGCGGCATTGCCTGCACGGCCACACTGGTGGGCGGTCGTGTTGACATTGACAACCAGATTTTTTCGCTCACAGGTCACGCCACAGTCGGGGATACGACCCACGTAGTTGGTTTGACCATCGGCAACGGAGTAGGGGCCGTGCGAACGTATAGCAACCTCTTGGGTCTTGCTTACAGTCCCGACGCGGCCTCTGCAGGGTACTCCAACACGATAGGCGGCTTCACCACCGACTACTCCACTGCGTTACGCTTCACCAGCCGAACCACTGCTCGCCACGGGTCGGGCAACATTGTTGTGACCCGCTACAATGCCTCGGCTCACACATTGAGCGGCACCTTTGATTTCTCAGCCATCAACACCGATGACCCCAGCAACGTCCTGACGGCCAACATCACCAACGGCCGCTTCGACTTGCGCTACTGAGCCGCCCTGGCGCACCCTACCAACCCGCCCCCGTGCCGCACCCGTTATCTTTGTGCCCCCGGCCCGCCGCCGGGGGCACTTGCGTTTGCGGTGCCGCCCAATCCCGCCCCTATGCTCACTGCCGAAGCCGTTCTCAAAGCCCTCTCCTACGTCGAAGAACCCGATTTGGGGCAGGATTTGGTGACGTTGAACATGATTGAAAACGTGGCGATTGACGGCCGCACCGTCAGCTTCACCG
Organism: Hymenobacter sp.; assembly: GCA_025362615.1. GTDB lineage: Bacteria > Bacteroidota > Bacteroidia > Cytophagales > Hymenobacteraceae > Hymenobacter. Next base: position 1,868 of record JANYFQ010000497.1, read on the forward strand.
TGGTGCTCACCACGCCCGCCTGCCCGCTCAAGCAGCTTATTCACGATGCCTGCGAGCGGGCCATCCACACGATGGTGGCTGCGGACGCGAACGTCGTCATTACGATGACGTCGCGGGTGACGAGCCTGCGGCAGGGCAACGCCATTTTGCCCGGCGTGAAGAACATTATCGCCATTGCTTCGGGCAAGGGCGGCGTGGGCAAGAGCACGGTGGCCGCCAACCTGGCCGTGGCCCTGGCCGCCACCGGTGCCCGCGTGGGCCTCGTGGATGCCGACATTTCAGGGCCGAGCGTGCCCGTCATGTTCAACGTGGAAGCGGCCCGGCCCGAGGTGCTGCAAAACGCGCAGGGCCAGAACCGCATCCAGCCCATCGTGCAGTACGGCGTGAAGCTGATGAGCATCGGCTTCCTGGCCCCGGCCGAGGCCGCCGTGGTGTGGCGCGGGCCGATGGCCTCGTCGGCCCTCAAGCAGTTCATCACCGAAGTGGAGTGGGGCGAGCTCGATTATTTGCTGCTCGACCTGCCGCCCGGCACCTCCGACATTCACCTCACGCTGGTCCAGACCGTGCCCGTGACCGGGGCCGTCATCGTCACGACGCCCCAGAAAGTGGCCCTGGCCGATGCGCAGAAGGGGTTGCAGATGTTCCGGCAGCCGCAAATCAACGTGCCCGTGCTGGGCGTGATTGAGAACATGGCCTGGTTTACGCCCGCCGAGCTGCCGGGCAGCAAGTACTTCATCTTCGGCGAAGGCGGCGGGCAGCGCCTGGCCGCCCAGCACGACGTGCCGCTGCTGGGCCAGTTGCCGCTCATCCAGTCCATCCGCGAAGACGGCGATGCCGGCCGCCCCGCCGTGCTCGACCCCGCCTCGCCCGCCGGCGCCGCCTTCGCCGCCCTGGAGCTGACAACAAAGGATTGGTAGAAAATTATAATTTTAAGTCAGCTACAGAGCTTCTTATTACACGTAATTTTGCCGATGGAGGTATTGCCAAT
>JANYFQ010000515.1 GCA_025362615.1 Hymenobacter sp.
CCGGACGATGACCGCGCCCCTCCCCACCACTACTGTTGCTGGCCCGGCCCCGCGCTGGGCCAGCACCAGCACCGCCGTGTCCGCCCCGCCGGTGGCTGCGGTGTCGCCGGAGGTGTCGCCGGAGGTGTCGCCGGAGATGTCGCCGTTGCCTGCTTCGGCAACCGACGCAACCACTCCTGCCCCGCCCGAAACGGCCGATGCCCCGGTCCTGCCTTCCGAGTACGAGCCGGCGGTGTACAACCGCCCGGCGTATGCCCGCCCCGCCGTGCCGCGCCCGCCCGCGCCGCCCCTCAGCAGCGACGACGGCCGCCTCACCCTCACCGATACGCAACTCACCGTGCGCGGCCAACCCTACCTGCTGCTCGAACTGGAGCGCGTGGACGTGCAGCCGGTGAAGTGGGTGTTATACTATTTGCTGGGTGGTATTGGGTTGTCGTTCAGCATCATTGCTTACTTGCAAAACTGGCTGCGGACCATGCCGTTTGCGGCCCTGCTTTTCGGCACCAGCCTGCTGCTGCTGCTGGGCTGGCGCGGCACCAACCGGCTGCGGCTGCACCGCCTGGGCCGCACCCCCGTAAACATTGCCCTGCCCGGCCCGGCCGCCGCCTGGCAGCGACTGGCCGCCGAAACCAACCGCCGCATCGGCCGCGCCCACGACCAGGCCGCCGCCGAAGCCGCCGCCCTGCTGGCCGCCGCCGACGAAGCCACCCGACAAGCCGCTGCCGAGGTCCAGGCAACTGCCCTTAACCTTTGAGCGTAAGCCCGCGCCTGTCAGTCAGCGTTTCTTGTTCCTTTAGGACTTACGCACTTCACCCAACCGCGAGGCGGTGTCATGTTGGTAGTCAAGTTATTTGCTAAATTTCCCAACCGCGAAGCGGTGGCACTTATCGGGGGCGGGAGGTGTCATCGCTTCGCGGTTGGGGTCTGACTTCCATGCCGTTACTACCAACATATCACCGCTTCGCGGTTGGCGAATTTCACCGAGTGCGTAAGTCCTATCCTTGTTTCTTGTTCAGGGTACGATAATCAACGCGAAACAAGCAACCAGAAACAACCCGTCACAACCAGCACATTAGCGCCACCGCGTAACATAAGTTGCCAAGCACCAGGCACTAAGCACCAAGTATTACTTTTCCGCATGGATTCCAAACATTCGCACAGCGCCGTTTCCGGCGCGGGCCTGCTCATCGCCCTCGGCATTATCTACGGCGACATTGGCACCTCGCCGCTCTACGTCATGTCGTCCATTCTGAAAGGCGCGGCCGTGCCGGGCACCGTCGATGCGGCCCTGGTGCTGGGCAGCATTTCCTGCGTCATCTGGACCCTGACGCTGCAAACGACGCTCAAGTACGTGCTCATCACCCTCAATGCGGATAACAAAGGCGAAGGCGGCATTTTCTCGCTCTACGCCCTGGTGCGGCGGCGCGGGGCCTGGCTCTCGGCCGTGGCCATCGTGGGCGGGTCGGCGTTGCTGGCCGATGGCGTAATTACGCCCCCCATCTCCGTGGCCTCGGCCGTCGAAGGACTCAAGGCCGTGTTCCCGAGCCTCACGCAGGACATGATTGTGTACATCGTCATCGGCATCATCGCGGGCTTGTTCTTTTTGCAGAGCTTTGGCACCCAGATTGTTGGCAAGGCATTTGGCCCCATCATGCTGCTTTGGTTCTCGATGCTGGCCGTGCTGGGCATTGCCTGGGTGGCGCAGAATCCGGCCATTCTCAAGGCCGTGAACCCACTCTACGCCTACCGGCTGCTGGCGCAATACCCCGGCGGGTTCTGGCTGCTGGGGTCGGTGTTTTTGTGTACCACCGGGGCCGAGGCACTCTACTCCGACCTGGGCCACTGCGGCAAGGGCAACATCCGCCTGAGCTGGGCCTTCGTCAAGAGTGCCCTGGTGCTCAACTACATGGGGCAGGGTGCCTGGCTGCTGGCCCACGACGGGCAGGCGCTCAATGGCAAAAACCCGTTCTTCGCCCTCATGCCCGACTGGTTCCTGCTCGTCGGCATTGGCATTGCTACGGTGGCGGCAATTATTGCCTCGCAGGCGCTTATCACCGGCTCGTTTACGCTCGTAGCCGAGGCCATTCGGCTCAATATGTGGCCCAAAGTGAAGCTCAATTACCCCACCGACGTGAAGGGGCAGCTTTACGTGCCCAGCATGAACCGCCTGCTGCTGCTGGGGTGCATCGGCGTGGTGCTCTACTTCCGCGAAAGCTCGAACATGGAAGCCGCTTACGGCTTGGCCATCACGCTGACCATGCTGATGACCACGGTGTTGCTGACCGTGTGGCTGAAGGCCAAGAA
>JANYFQ010000541.1 GCA_025362615.1 Hymenobacter sp.
GGTGGTGCCGGTGTCGCTGGTTATCATTTTCATTTTGCTGTTCATCACCTTCGGCAATGGCAAGGATGCCGCGCTGGTGCTGGCCAACGTGCCCTTTGCCCTCATCGGCGGCATCGCGGCGCTGCACATCACGGGCGTCAACTTCTCGATTTCGGCCGGCATCGGTTTCATCGCGCTGCTGGGCATCTGTATTCAGAACGGCATCGTGCTCATCACCGTGTTCAAGGAAAACCTGCGCAAAAAGATGAGCCTGGCCGACAGCCTGCGCCTGGGCGTGGCCTCCCGCGTGCGCCCGGTGGTGATGACGGCCCTCATGGCCATGATTGGCCTGTTTCCGGCGGCGCTCAGCACCGGCATTGGCTCCGAAACGCAGAAGCCCTTGGCCATCGTGGTCATCGGCGGGCTGGTGACGGCCACGGTGCTCACGCTGCTGATTTTCCCGCTCATCTTCGCCTTCTTTTACCGCGAGATGAACCAGAATGGCCTTTCGCCAAAGCGGCAGAAAAAGGAGCAGCCGGTATTGGTGGGGGCGTAAGTAGAGACGCATAATTGCGTCCCATCGTTGAATGGGAATCGGGCGAACGGTGCGGACGACGAGACGCAAAATGTTGCGTCTCTACCCCGTTCAACTACCGCTTACGCACCTTATTTAGCAGTTCCTTCGCCTCCGGCGCGGTGCCGGTAAGTAAAACCCCCGCGCCGTACAGCAGCGTAAGTACGCCGCCGCGCAGCAGCAGCGTGAGCCAGGCGTTGCCGGTTTCGGGCAAAATCCAGGCAATGAATCCGGCCATGGCCGCTACGGCCAGAATGCGCGCAATCTGGCCATCGAAGGGCTGCATTCCATAGGTGCGCCACACAAACCACGTCCGCACGGTGTTGATGCTGACCAGGGCGATGCAGTAGGCCAGGGCCGCGCCGGCCAGTTCCAGGCGCGGAATCAGCAGCCAGTTGAGGAAGACCACCGCCGCCGCGAGCGAGATATTGAACACTAAATCGAAGCGGTAGCGGGGCGAGGTCGCCACGATGATGCCGTTTACTCCCGTGATGCCATCGAACAGCCGGCCGGCCAGCAGCAGGAGCACGGCCGTGGTGCCCGCCGCGTATTCGGGCCGGTGAATGAGGCCGTAGATGAAGTTGAGGTTCAGGCCGATGCCCAACGCTAAGTAGCAGCCCAGCAGCGTGTTGATGCGGGTGCTGCGCCGGTAGAAGTCGGCCATTTTGACCATGTTTTCTTCCTTCCAGTATTCGGCAATCAGCGAGTACGCCGTTTTATAGAGCGCCCGGAAGGGCAGGACCAGGGCCGTGCTTACGTTGGTGGCAATGAGGTAGATGCCCGCCGCTGCCAGGCTGATTTTGGTGCCCACCATCAGGCTGTCGATGTTGAGCAGCACCGTGCCCGAGATGTTGCTCAGCAGCACGAAGGCCCCGAAGCCCAGCATCTCGCGCAGGGGCTTTACGCGCAGCGCCGCCCGTGTGGGCCGCAGATGCAGCTCGCCGATGGCCGCCAGGTAAATGGCCAGCAGCACGGCCACTACCGCATACGCCCCCACGTAGGCCAGCACGAAACCGTGGAAACTAATAACGCCCTGACTGTAAGCAATGGCGGCCCCCACCAGCATCAGACGCAGCAGAATTTCCTGACAGAACGAGGAAAAAGACGTGTGGTAAAGTGACCGCAAGTAGGCATCCTGCAACGAGCCCAGCATGATGCAGCCCGCCAGCGCGATGGCCGCCAGATAGTGCGGGGCCAGCAAAGCCGCGTCACCGGTGGCGTACCAGCGCAGCAGCAGCGGCTTGCCCAGCAGCAGAGCCAGCGCGACCACTACGAAGCCCAGCAGCGGCGGCCCCAGCAGCAGCGGAAAGAAGCCCGCGTGGTTGCGCCCCTGATTTCGAAAAAACGGAAAATACCGGATGCCCATGTTGGCAAATCCAAACGAAGCCACCTGCGCCCCGATGGTGGCCAGCGGCAGCAACACGCTGGCCGTGAGGCCAATCTGGGCCGGCGAAAGCAGGCGCGGCAGCACCAGAATGGTGTTGGCAAAGCCAATGGCCAGCCCCACGTAGGAAATCAGGGTATTGCGGATGCCCTGGCGCTGAACGATGCCCAAACGGTGAATGAGAGAAGGAGTGAATGAGTGCCCGTAGCGGCTTGGAGCACCTGCTTTAGCTGGTGCCTCGCCGGACGGGCACCAGCTAAAGCAGGTGCTACGGGCCTCAAAGTTCGTCCACAATCTGGCTTCCGGTCAGGAAAGCCGCGCCGTGCTGCTGCAAATAGCCCATGATTTCGGCAAACTGGCGCGGGCCGGTGACGGTGTTGGCCGGGTCGAAATGGTCGTTGTGCCAGAGCACGGAGGCCACGCCGCCAAACCGCTCAATTTCGGCAAACATGGGCCGCAGGGCCGGCATAATTTGCGTGGCGGTGAGCTGCAAATAATTGGGATGGTGCAGCGTAGCGTCCATCACGTTGAGCGGAATTTCCAGGAACTCACACGCGCTGCCGGTGGCAAAATTGAACGGATAGAAATAATAGCAGTAAGAATTGCGAAAC
>JANYFQ010000546.1 GCA_025362615.1 Hymenobacter sp.
GTGCCCATCATCGCCCTCACGGCCGACGTGACGACGGTGGACGTGGAAAAGTGCCGCGCCGTGGGCATGAACGACTACGTTTCGAAGCCAATTGACGACAAGCTGCTCTACAGCAAAATCATCAAGGCCCTGAAGCAGACCGAATACGAGCGGGCCATTGCCAGCCCGGCCGGCGTGGCCCCGGCTGCTTTTGCGCTCACCCGCGTCAATTTCGAGTACCTGAAGCGCATCACCAAAACCGAGGCCCGCATGGTCCAGATGATTGGCCTGTACTTGCAGGAAATTCCGCAGCTGGTGCAAATTATGAAGCAGGCCATTGCCGAAAAAGACTGGCTGACGCTCAAACGCGCCACGCACTCCATCGTCCCCACGTTTGCCACGATGGGCATGAGCCCCGAGTTTGAGGACATCGCCAAGTCCATCCAAACCATGGCGGTGGGGCTGATTGCGATGGGCGACGGGGCCAGCGCGGCCCTCCTGGCCGAGCTGCACGGCCTGTTCGCCACCATCGAAACGGTGTGCGCCGAGGCCGCGCAGGAGCTGGAAGCCAAGCTGTTGGTGCTGGAAGCGACGCAGGCAAAAGAGTAGCACGAACTCCCACGGTGTGGTTTTGGCGCGGGCCTCTGGCCCGTGCCGCTTACCCTGGGGGCCTCTGGCCCCCAATCGTTGAACGGTGCGCGTTGAACGGCCCGCGTTGAACGGCGACGGGTGGTGCAACGATTTCGGCCTGGGGTGCGGGCCGGAGGCCCGCGAGTAGGCGGCACGGGCCTGGAGGCCCGCGCCAACCGCGTTGGTTTAGCAAGTTGGTTTTTGCCGCCCGCACCGGGGACGACTGCCGGGTGGCGTTCTTTGTGGGCTGTTGCGCCCGCCATAACATTTTGGCACCCATTGGTGTTTGTGCAACGCACTGTTTTTGAGAATACTACCTTTTGCTGTAGTTCCTCAAAAGCCAACTCTCCGAACCAACTAATTTACCACCACCACCAATATGGCCCACGAACCAGCCGCGAATACGACTGAGTATTTCATGAACGATAGCCCGGCGGCCAAATGCCCGTTTTCGGGCGCTTCCGTCAAGCAAGCCGCCGGCAGCGGCACCCGCAACCGCGACTGGTGGCCCAACCAGTTGCGGCTGAATATTTTACGCCAACATTCCGGCCTCTCCAATCCGCTGAACCAGGATTTTGACTACGCCGAGGCGTTTCAGAAGCTCGATTTGGCGGCTGTGAAGCAGGACTTGTTTGCGCTGATGACCAACTCGCAGGACTGGTGGCCAGCGGATTACGGCCATTACGGGCCGTTTTTTATTCGCATGGCCTGGCACAGCGCCGGCACCTACCGCATCGCCGACGGCCGGGGCGGGGCCGGCTCCGGGATGCAGCGCTTTGCGCCCCTCAATAGCTGGCCCGACAACGCCAACCTCGACAAGGCCCGGCTGCTGCTCTGGCCCATCAAGCAGAAGTACGGCCAGCAAATTTCGTGGGCCGACCTCATGATTCTGGCCGGCAACTGTGCGCTCGAAGACATGGGCCTCAAGCCCTTCGGCTTCGGCGGGGGCCGCGCCGACGTGTGGGAGCCGCTGGACGAAATCTACTGGGGTTCCGAAAAAGAGTGGCTCGGCAACGAGCGCTACACCGCCGACCGGCAGCTCGAAAACCCGCTGGCCGCCGTGCAAATGGGCCTTATTTACGTGAACCCCGAAGGCCCCGACGGCAACCCCGACCCGCTGGCTTCGGCCCGCGACATCCGCGAAACTTTCGGCCGCATGGCCATGAACGACGAAGAAACCGTGGCCCTGATTGCTGGCGGCCACACCTTCGGCAAAACCCACGGCGCGGCCGACCCTAGCAAATACATTGAACACGAGCCGGCTTCGGCCGGCATTGCCGAGCAAAGCCGGGGCTGGAAAAACTCGTTTGGCACCGGCCACGGGGCCGACACTATCACCAGCGGCCTCGAAGGCGCCTGGACCACCACCCCCGCCAAGTGGGGCAACAACTACTTCGAAAACCTCTTCGGCTTCGAGTGGGAGCTGACCCGCAGCCCGGCCGGGGCCAACCAGTGGCAGCCCGTAAACGGCGGCGGGGCCGGCACCATCCCCGATGCCCACGACCCGGCCAGGCGCCACGCGCCGTTCATGCTCACCACCGACATCGCCCTGCGCGTGGACCCGGCCTACGAGAAAATCTCGCGCCGCTTTTTCGAAAACCCCGACGCGTTTGCCGATGCTTTCGCCCGCGCTTGGTTCAAGCTCACGCACCGCGACATGGGCCCCCGCGCCCGCTACCTCGGCCCCGACGTGCCGACCGAAGTCCTGATTTGGCAAGACCCCACCCCCGCCCCCACCGCCGAAGTTATTGGCAGTGAAGACGTGGCCGTGCTCAAGCAGCACCTGCTGGCTTCCGGCCTCTCGGGGTCGCAGCTCGTGGCCACGGCCTGGGCCTCGGCTTCCACGTTCCGCAATTCGGATAAGCGCGGCGGGGCCAACGGGGCCCGCATCCGGCTGGTGCCCCAGAAGTACTGGGCCGCCAACAACCCCGCCGAGCTGGCCACCGTGCTCAACACGCTGGCCGGCATTCAGCAGGCGTTCAACAGCGCCCAGACGGGCGGCAAGCAGGTTTCGCTGGCCGATTTGATTGTGCTCGGCGGCAACGTCGGCATCGAACAGGCCGCCCGGCAGGCCGGCCACGCCGTGGCGGTGCCCTTCGCCCCCGGCCGCACCGACGCCAGCCAGGACCAAACCGACGTGCAGTCGTTCGCGGCCCTCGAGCCGCTGGCCGACGGCTTCCGCAACTACCTCAATCCCAAGCACACGGCGGCCCCCGAAGCCATGCTGCTCGACAAAGCCCAGCTTCTCAACCTGACAGCCCCCGAAATGACGGTGCTCGTGGGCGGCCTGCGGGTGCTGAACACCAACTTCGACCAGTCGGCCCACGGCGTGTTTACCGACCGGCCGGGCGCCCTCACCCCCGACTTCTTCGTCAATCTGCTCGACATGGGCACCACCTGGAAAGCCACTTCCGAGGCCGACCAGGTGTTTGAGGGCCGCGACCGCAAAACCAGTGCCCTGAAGTGGACCGGCACCCGCGTGGACCTCATCTTCGGCTCTAACTCCGAGCTGCGGGCCATTGCCGAAGTGTACGCCTGCGCCGATGCCCAGGAGAAGTTCCTGCACGACTTCGTAGCCGCCTGGACCAAGGTGATGAACGCCGACCGGTTCGATTTGGCGTAAGGCCGGTAACTGACGTTGCGCGGTGGCGTTTTGGCGCGGGCCTCTGGCCCGTGCCGACTACTCTGGGGGCCTCCGGCCCCAATCGTTGAACGATGGGCCGTGGACGGGCAAACCATTTCGGCCTGAAGTACGGGCCAGAGGCCCGCAAGTGGCCGGCACGGGCCAGAGGCCCGCGCCAATTGCATAATGTCAGTCAATAAGCCAGCAAGCTGGATAGAGAGCGGTGGCCTGGCAACAGGCTACCGCTTTTTTTGCGCGAAATCGTCGTTCGCGTAGCGGTTCGCGGTCTGGCAGCGGCAATACCTTTGCGGGGCGGTGGGTTGAAGGTCGGGGGCGAGCGCAGCGCCCACTGCCCCGCCCGCGCTTTTTGATTTTTATCAGCCCGCCGCTTCCAACCGGCTCATTCTCACCCTATTTTCTCCGTGCCCCACGTCGATATTTTCGTCCCCTGCTTCGTGGACCAGCTTTACCCGCGCACCGCCCTCAACATGGTGCGGGTGTTGGAGCGCGTGGGCTGCACGGTGCAGTACAATCCGGCCCAAACCTGCTGCGGGCAACCCGCTTACAACGCCGGGCACCACGACGCGGCCCGCACGGTAGCCGCCAAGTTTCTGGCCGATTTTGCCGCTCCGGCGGCCGGGCCGCCGCGCTACGTCGTCAGCCCGTCGGCTTCCTGCACGGGCATGGTACGCAACCACTTCGGGCTGCTTTTTGCGCCCGACACCGCCGACGCACTCACCCGCGACCGCTGCCAGCAGGTGCAGCGCCGCACTTACGAGCTAACCGAATTTCTGGTTGAGGTGCTGGGCATCAGCGCCGTACCGGGCGCGGCCCTGGCCGGCAGCTACACCTACCACGACTCCTGCTCGGCGCTGCGCGAATGCGGCATCGGGCCGGGGCCGCGCCAGTTGCTCGATGGCGTGGCGGGCCTGCAACGCCTCGAAATGGCCGAAACCAGCACCTGCTGCGGGTTCGGCGGCACGTTCGCGGTCAAGTTTGAAGCCATTTCGGTGGCCATGGCCCAGCAGAAAGTCGAGCACGCCCTGGCCACCGGGGCCGACTACCTCATCAGCACCGACGTGAGCTGCCTGATGCACCTGGAAGCCTACATCAAAAAGGAAAACCTGCCCCTCAAGTGCCTGCACATCGCCGACGTGCTGGCCAGCGGCTGGTAACGCGGGTTTTCAACCCGCGAGCAAGGCCGTAATTAAAATCACTGCGCGGGTTGAAAACCCGCGCTACAACGCGGCCCGCACCCGCGCTTTCAGCCCCTCGGTGGCTTCGAGCAGCGGCAGGCGCACGGCGCCGCCGCACACGCCCAGCGCCTCCAGGGCAGCCTTCACGCCCACGGGGTTGGCCTCCTCGTACATGAGCGGGTTGAGTTCTAAAAATGCAAAAAGCAGGGCGCGGGCGGCAACAAAATCACCGACCAGGGCGGCGCGGGTCATGGCCGAAAAACGCTGCGGAAAGGCATTGGCCAGCACCGAGATAACGCCTTCGGCCCCGCAGGCGATGAGGGCGGGCGTCATTAGGTCATCGCCCGAAAGCAGCAGAAAATCGGCGGGTTTGCCGGCGGCGATGGCCAGGCACTGTTCCAGGCTGCCACTGGCTTCTTTAATGCCCACGATGTTGGGGTGCGCAGCTAGGTGCAGAGTGGTGGCAGCGTTCAGGTTGGAAGCCGTGCGGCCGGGCACGTTGTAGAGCAGCAGCGGCACGGGGCTGGCCTCGGCCAGGCAGGTGTAATGGGCCGTAAGGCCCGCCTGGGTGGGCTTGTTGTAGGCCGGACTGGCCGAAAGAACGGCTGTAATACCTGACAAATCAGTGATTTGCAGCAACAATGCACAGGCGGCTGTGTCGTTGCCGCCGATGCCGTACACCAGCGGCACCCGGCCGGCAACGTGCGCTTTGGCCTGGGCCAGCAGTTCGGTTTTTTTGGCCGTCGTCGTCGTCGGCGACTCGCCGGTGGTGCCGTTTACGACCAGATAATCGGCCCCGCCGACGATGCAAAAGTCCAGCAACCGCCGCCAGGCGGGGTAATCGACCGAAAAATCGGGGGCGAAAGGCGTGACGAGCGCCACGCCGGTGCCGCGCAAAATATCCATTTTGAGAGTGGGTGGGAGTAACTTTGTGGCTTCAAAAGTACGCCGGTGGTTGGTTTGGGTTTTAGGTGTTGGGTTTTAAGTGTTGGGTGTTGGGAATTGAGCAAACCATTTTCAAATACCCAATACCCAACACCTAATACCCAAAACCCAAGCTGATTAGAAAGTTAAAAACGCGCGCCAGCCAACTTTCTAAACAGCTTCACCAAACACCCAACACCTAAAACCCAAATTTTTAAACCCCTTTTTTTTCCTTGAAAACCCCTGCCCTGCTGTTGCTGGCCGCCGCGCTCGCTACGGCCGCCTGCGATTCTAAAACCGCTACCACCGGCGAAGCCGCCACGGCCGCCAAGTCCGTCGAAACCAACGCTTCGGGCACCGACCCCGGCACGGCCGGCACCAGCGGCACCGCCGCCACCGCCCGCGACGAAGCCAACGCCGCTCCCGCCCCCGACCCCAGCAGCATTCCGGCTGCCCAAACGGGCAACGCCGCCGCCATCCTGGCCCGCCCGCAGGTGCCCATTTTGTGCTACCACCAAATCCGCGACTGGACGGCCCGCGACTCCAAAAACGCCAAAGACTACATCATCCCCGTCGCCGCTTTTAAGGCCCAGATGAAGATGCTGGCCGACTCGGGCTACCACACCGTGCTACCCGACCAGCTCTTTGCCTACCTCACCACCGGGGCCAAGCTGCCGAGTAAGCCCGTCATGCTCACCTTCGATGACACTGACCTCGACCAGTTTACCGTGGCCCGCCCCGAGTTGGAAAAGTACGGCTACAAGGCCGTTTACTTCGTGATGACCGTGAGCCTGGGCCGGCCCCACTAC
>JANYFQ010000490.1 GCA_025362615.1 Hymenobacter sp.
ACCGCGTGCGGATGACCGTCGCCGGCTTCCTCACCAAGCACCTCTTTATTGACTGGCGCTGGGGCGAGAAGTACTTCGCCGACAAGCTCTTCGACTACGAAATGGCCAACAACGTGGGCAACTGGCAGTGGATGGCCGGCACCGGGGCCATCTCCGCCCCCTGGTTTCGGGTGTACAGCCCCGAGAGCCAGCTCGAAAAAGTGGACCCCGACCTGAAATACGTCAAGCGTTGGGTGCCCGAAGTGGGCACTGCCGCTTACGTCAAACCCATTGTGGAGCATAAGTTTGCGCGGGAGCGGGCCGTTGAGGCCATCCGCGCCGCCCGGAACGAAGCGGCGTAGCTTGGATTTTCAATCCGAGATGAGCGCAGCGAATGCAGTCGTTGCAACGGCGTTGCTCGCTGCGCTCGCCTCGGACTGAAAGTCCAAGCTACGTCGAACCCCTGCCATACCCCACCGGTTACACCCGCATCATGGAAAAAGAACCCATCAAAGCCGCTTACCTCGCCTACGTCCTCCGCAAAGGCCGCCCGCCCCAATCCGTTTTCAAACTGACCGAGCAATTAGGCATTACCGAGGCCGACTTCTACCGCCACTACGCCAACTTCGACCGAATAGACCGCGAGCTATGGGCCGACTTCGGCCAGCAGGCCCGCGACACGGCCGCTGCCGAGCCGGTGTACGCCGGCTACAGCGCCCGCGAAAAACTACTGGCGTTTTACTACACGCTGGTCGAGATTCTCAAGAAAAACCGCTCCTACGCGCTGCAAAGCCTGCGCCGCTCGCTCTCGCGGATGCCCGGCTATTCGCCCAAGGTGCTGCAAACCTTCCGGCACGATTTCGAATATTTCGTGACCGATTTGCTGCGCGAGGGTCGGGGCAGCGGCGAAATTCCGACCCGCTTCATTGTGCAGGACGGCTACCCGGCTTTTTTCTGGCAGCAGGTGCTGTTTGTGCTCGGCTTTTTTGCCCAGGACGATACGCCCAACTTCGAGCGCACCGATGCCGCCGTGGAAAAAGGCGTGACGCTGAGCTTCGATTTGGTGGGCCGCAACACGCTCGATTCGGCCGTGGATTTCGTGCGGTTTTTAGTGCAGAAAAAACATTGAACATTTATCATTTATCATTTAACAGCAGTTTTTGAATTGCTTTTTTCCATGTGGTTGAGGGTTTCATCGCTCCCAAAACCAGTTCACCCCAGCCCATCTGACGCCCAACGCAGAACATCAAATGTTAAATGTTAAATGAACTCCCCACCAGTAAAGTAGCCCGCGCCGCCCGTTTTGCCCGCACGGGCCTCAACGTAGGAGCTAACTACGTGAAGCACTACGCCAAACGTGCCGTGGGGGCCGAAGCCAGCACCGACGACCTGCACGCCGCCAACGCCGCCGAACTCTACGGCACCCTAAGCGAGCTGAAAGGCTCGGTGCTGAAAGTGGCGCAGATGCTGGCGATGGAGAAAAATATGCTGCCCCCGGCCTACGCCGACCAGTTTGCCAAAGCCCAGTACAACACGCCGCCGCTGTCGGGGCCGCTGGTGGTCAAGGCGTTTCGGGATGCGTTCGGCAAGTCGCCGTTTGAGGTGTTTGATGAGTTCGACGTAAGTGCCCGGCAGGCGGCCAGCATCGGGCAGGTACACGCGGCGCGGAAAGACGGGCAGGCCCTGGCCGTGAAGGTGCAGTACCCCGGCGTGGCGGCCAGCATCAAGTCCGACATCAACCTCGTCAAACCCATTGCCTTGCGCATCATGGGGCTGGACGAAAGCCAGGTGCGGCCGTACCTGGAGGAGGTAGAAACCCGGCTGCTGGAGGAAACCGACTACGCCCTGGAACTACGGCGCGGGCAGAACATTGGCCGGCGCTGCGCCCATTTGCCGCATTTGCAATTCCCGGTGTACTACCCCGCACTCTCGGCCGCCCGCATCCTGACCATGGACTGGCTGCCCGGCCAGCACCTCAAGGAGTTCCTGCTGACGGAGCCAAGCCAGGAAATTCGCAACCAACTCGGGCAGGCCCTGTGGAATTTTTACCAGTTCCAGCTCAATGAATTGCACGAAGTCCACGCCGACCCGCACCCCGGCAACTTCCTGCTGCGGGGCGAGGGCGGCGGTACCCTGGCCGTGCTCGATTTTGGCTGCGTGAAAACCATTCCGGCCGACGTGTACCGCTTGTTTGTGGACCTGCTTGCCCCCGCCACCTTCGCCGACCCCGCCCGCCTCGAAGCCCTGCTGACCGAAGCCGACGTGCTGCGGCCCGACGATTCGCCCGAAAAACGGGCCCTTTACCTCCGCACCCTGCACGCTTCGCTCGAACTCGTGGGCCGCCCCTTCCGCACCGCCGCCTTCGACTTCGGCGACGCTGCTTATTTGAAGGCGCTCTACGCGCTGGGCGACGATTTGATGGCCGACCCCGAGCTTCGCAAGCAGCGCGAGCCGCGCGGCTCGGCGCACTTCATCTACCTCAACCGCACCTACGTGGGCCTTTTCGCGCTCCTTACCGAACTAGCGGCCACGGTGCAAACAGGGGCGTAAAATTTGGAAAATCAGGTGTTTATTGGTAAGACTTTGACTGTCCTATTTTCGACACCCAATACCGAACACCTAATACCTAAAACCGAACACCTTTACCCTCACATCATGAAAAAAATCCTCCTCTTTGCCGCTGCCTTCTTGAACTTCGCCGCCTCGGCTTCGGCCCAAAGCACCCCCAAAAGGACGAGTTGCTGCGCCCGCCCCGCCGCCACCGAAGCCTTCGCCATGCTGGCTTCGAACAAAGATTTTTCGGGCGGCCACGACGCGCCGCTGCCCTACGAATACACCGGCACCGGCGCGATGATTGCGTTTGCCACGCCCGACGGTGGCCAGGGCAAAGCCTTTGAAATCAAGAGCGCCACGCCCAGCACCAAGTACCTCTTCGTCATCCACGAGTGGTGGGGCCTCAACGACTACATCAAGAAGGAAGCCGCCACCTACGCCACCGAGTTGCCGGGCGTCAACGTCATCGCCCTCGACCTCTACGACGGCAAAATTGCCACCACGCCCACCGAGGCCGGCGAGCGGATGCAGGAGGTAAAAACCGAACGCGCCGAAGCCATCATCAAGGGTGCCCAAGAGTACGCCGGGGCAGCGGCCCGGTTTGCCTCCGTGGGCTGGTGCTTCGGCGGCGGCTGGAGCCTGCAAACGGCCCTGCTCGGCGGCAAGCAAACCGCTGGCTGCGTGGTGTATTACGGAATGCCGGAGAAAGACGTGGCCAAGCTCAAAACGCTGAACTCGGACGTGCTGGGCATTTTTGCGGTGCAGGACAAGTGGATAAACCCCGCCGTGGTGGCCCAGTTTAAGGGCGACATGGCGGCGGCCGGCAAGAAGCTCACCGTGCGCAGCTACGATGCCGACCACGCTTTTGCCAACCCTTCCAACCCCAAGTATAACCGCACGTTTGCAGCCCAGGCGCACACACTGGCCCTCAACTACTTAAAGGGCAAGTTTGCGGCCGGCCCCAAGCGCGGGCCGCACGAAGTGCGTAAGGGCTGAAGCTGTCAAACAACCTTTTTCTTCAAAAAGCCTTCTTGCAAGAGAAGGCTTTTTTTTGACAAAATAGCACGGATTTTGCACACAAAGATTGTCAAACACTTACTTTTTCTTGCTTGAACATGAAACACTTTACACGAATAGTCATTTTAACCGCTTGGATGGCTGCTGCCCTGGTCGGAGGCAGCCCAACCGCCCGGGCGCAGCAAGCGCCCCGCGTAACCGACCCGGCCCTGACCGACCCCGGCTACGCGGCCCGCAAGCTTCGGCAATTTCAGGCCACGACCCCGGCGCAGCCGGCCCCCGGCACGGTGCGGCGCAGCATCAACCCGCCGGGTACGCCGCTGCCCGCCTGCTTCGAGCCGCTCGACAAAACCACCTACACGCCCGTGCCCCGCAACGACGACGGCTCGCTGGGGCCGATTGCGCTGGGGTTTGACTTTTTTCTGTTCGGCACGGCCTACAACAGCGTCTATATCAACACCAACGGCAACATTACGTTTGATGCGCCTTTTTCGGGGTTTGTCCCCGCCGGCTTTCCGATAGCCACCCCCATGATTGCCGCGTTCTGGAACGACGTGGACACGCGCACCCCGGCCACCGGCACCCGCGGCCAGGCCTGGTACCGTCTCTATAACGACCGCCTGGTCGTGACCTGGGACAGCGTCGGGCGGTTTCCGACCCTGACTGATTTCAAAAACACTTTTCAAATCAAGCTCTTCGCCAACGCGGGCGGGGCGCTGGCCGAAGACGTACAATTTGCCTACGGCGATATGCAGTGGGCCACGGCCACGGGCGGCAGCGTGGGCGGCTTTGGTGGGCCGGGCACGACGGTGGGCGTAAACGAAGGCGGCGGCGGCGGGCGCTTCATTCAAACCGGGCGCTTTGCCCTCGACGGCAACGCCTACGTGGACAATACTTCCGACAGCGGGGTGGACTATCTGGACTATAAGTGCATCGGGTTTCGGGTGTTCAACGCCGGCAACCAGCCGCCGGCGGTGTCGGGCCTG
>JANYFQ010000492.1 GCA_025362615.1 Hymenobacter sp.
GGCTTGCCACACGGCCAGCCCCCGCGCCACCACCGGCACTCCTTCAAACCTTCCCTAACCCTCACATTCACACCCCCATGTCGCGTATTCTCGGGAGCCTTTTCATTACTGCCATCCTGTTTCGTGACGCTTTTCGTCACCACGAATCGGTGTCGTACCTGCTGGTGCTGGGGGTGTTTCTGTTCGTGGTCTTCGGCATCGAGGTCATCCGCGCCATCCTGGAGGCGCTGAAGTAGGCGCGGCCTGGCTGGCCGCCCCGTAGTTTTTCTTCTAGTCTTTCACCGTCCAGCATGGCTACTCCTTTTGAGTTTTTCGTGAACGAGTTACGCAGGCATATTCCGCTTGCGACGGCAGCGCCGGTGCGTGACAGCGGACAACTGCCCCGGTTCAAGGCCGCCCACTATTTTACGCCGGCTGCCGGCGCGGGCACTGCCCAGCCTGACTACGCCCGCCTGCACCAGGTTTTTCCGGGCGGCTACCCGTACTATTATCCGCTGCAACTCACGCAGCCCGGCCAACGGCCGTTGCGGCTCTGCATTGCCACCGGGGCTGATTTCTTGTCCGTTTTTACGCCCCCCGAATCGGCGTTGCGCCCCTTGCTGGAGGCGTATGGCTACTGGCGAATTGAAACCGTCGTCGAACCACAAACCACCGATTTCTGGGCGTTGCTACTGCGTTTGCCAAACCTGCCCGCGCAGTTTCTGCTGCTGCCGACCGCCAAGCTCAAACAAATGCTCGACCGTGCCCACAATCCTGAAAAATTCAGCTTGTTTGCGGCAAAAGCGGGCTTCGCTTTCGCCGCGCAGCCGCTTTACGCGGCCCGGCGCTTAGCCATTGTTCAAAACCCCGACTTGCTCGACAGCGCCGAAAACCGGGACTTGCGGATGGACGAGTACCTCAACAATTGGCAGCAGTTGACGGCTCAAATGCTGCCTACGCGTAAAACGAAACCCAAGCCCATGACCTGCTGAACGTACTTTTTCCATCGGTTATCCTTTCCACCCACCACAACCGGTGGCCCCTGGCAACCAGCCACTTCCCTGCTACGGGGAGCAGCCCGGTGAGCCAGTTGGCTCCCGCGTGCTGGTTGTTTTGGTAGCACCTGACCAGTTTAACCGCATGGAAAAAGTTGAGAAGTACCTGGAAGACATCAACCGGATGCACCGGTTTGTGGGGGCTTTTACTGCCCTGGCCCGGCAGCGGTTCGATGTGCGGCAGGTGACGGTGGCCGAGAACGCGCAGTGGGGCGGGCCATTGATGGCAACGTACGTGCTGGGCACCTACGTCGGGATGCCTTCGGTGGAGGAACTGCGGGAACTGACCGCGCCGCTGTGCGATTTCCCCTTCACGCTCCAGTTCGATTCGGTGCTGGACCCGGCCGTGTCGTTTCCCGGCCAGGAGCCGACGGCCCTGATGTGCTTTTTCTGCGTGGCCGTGGACTACGGCACCGACGTGTACTTCATCCGCAAGAGCGACGATTTGTGGTAGGTGGCTGGGCAGGAGTGGGGTGCGCTGCCACGTACCCCCGCTCCTGCCCACCCGGCCCGGTACCAGGCCCGCACCCACCAAATACACTTGCCTGAGTGAAAGAAAACGGAAGGCTTCGCACCAGCTTTGGCCCATTGCACCGGTTGGTTAAGGAACTTGGGGCGGTGCTGCATAGGCTGCTCCCCGTCGTGGGGATGCGCATTCACACCCGCAAGCGGGCGGGCAAAAGCGAGCTAACCCTTATGTACTTTTTGCAAAGACACGAAGACCTGCCGCCGCCCGCATTTCTGTACGCGCTGGTAGAGGCGTTGCGCCGCAGCCCATTTGAGGCGAACTACAGGGTGGTGAAATATAAAAAAGACGACTATCGTCATCAATACGCCGCCACCTTCTACATCACATTTACCTACTGAATTAAGCCAAAAACTAATTGAAAACGAATACATTGGGGCTGAATGCGGTTGGCCGCTCGCAGCCAATGCCGTTCTCTAAACCAAATTCACCAGTCCAAAACCTGTGCAAGGCCATGATTCCTGAATCGCTGCTACCGCTCATCGAAACCCGGTTGCGTTCGTACCTGGGCGAGCTTGATTTTCAGACGCACTGGCCGTGGCCCAACCCCGACGCGGGCCATGTGCGCGTGCGCGGCCGGGAGCTGGACACCTGGGGCGGGCCAATGCGGCGCATTGATTTACGCATCCGGCCTGCGGCCGACTTTGTGGCCCACACTGCCGTACCCACCGCCGCTCGGCGGGCAGTGGCGCACAGCGGCCGTTGGCAGTTCGACGGGGCCGAGCAGGTAGCCATGACCGACTTCTGGGTGCTGACGCTGCCCGCTACCGGCGACACGCTGCGGTGCGTGGTGCTGCCGCCCACCGCGTTGCTGGCCTTGCTGCGCCGGGCCAATCGCCCTTGCCAACTGACGCTCCATTTCACCAACGCGGGGGAGTGCTACGGCAGCCCGTCGCGGCAAACAGGGTTGGGCGGGCTGCATCAGGCTCCTGGCCCACATGTCGGAACGTCGGTGGCAGACTTGTCGGCTTACATCAATGGCTGGCACCAGGTTGTGGAGCCGCCGTTGCAGCCGCATTTTTGGTTTTGAACGCACTTGTTTTGCTTAAGCTGCATGAAGCATCGTTTTTTTCTAAAGTTGCTGGTGATGACGGGGTTGTTGGGTGGCGGGAAATCGGTATCGGGACAGGAGTTGAAAACCGGTGTGCGCCCTTACCCGCCGGTGCAGCGGCGCCCGCCGGTGCGGCGCAGTCGCAACGATGCGACGCGCCCGCCGCTGTTGGCCGCGCCCGTTGCGGGAGCGCTTGGGCCAGCGTTTTGCCCGTTGGTCGAGTTGCGGGCGCTCAACAAAGCTTACGTGCGGGAACTGGCTTATCGCCGCGGGTTGCGCGCGGCGCGGCCGGCCGACCAGTCACCGGTGCGCTTCGATTCGTTGCTGCTGCCGGGCACGGTGTTGCACAACCAGCGCTTGGTCAATGCCAATGGCGGTTTGTTTCATGACCATCAACATCCTCACAACGAGCTTATTGGCTACGCTTCTTCCATGATGCGCCACCGCGAACAGCCCGCGCAACTCGCCCATGTTATTTGGCAGGCGTTCGATGATTCCAAAAAAGGTCACAAGGAAGTTCAGCAAGACCACCGGTTCGCCCACGTCAGCGTGAGCTGCTCCGACACGTACTTCGTGGTGCGCCTGGACTATCAGCCCTCCACAACAACCAAAGCCGAGCAGAAAGACTACGCCCGGTGGCAGCAGCAGCGCGTTCGGGTGCCCTGAGCCGTGCATCGTTGCGGCGGCGGCAGGTGCGGGCACCGGCCCGTATTGCCTGGCACCTCAGTTGCCGCCCCGGTGGCCACCCTTTATCATCCCGCCACCCCATCGCCGCGCCAACCCACTCGCCGCCAGCACAAACACCGCAAACAGCACTGGGGCCACAAACCGCACGTCCCAGTCGTCCACGGTCAGCATCACCACGGCGGCTTGCAGCAGGGGCAGGGCCGCCAGGAACACCCGCCCCGGCCGCCACAGGCCGGGGCGCGTAGCGGCCCGCGCCGCCAGCCAGTAAGCAGGCCACAGCACCGCCACGTTGAGGGCGCGGTGGGCCAGCGAGTAGTGCGGCTTGAGGCCGCTGGCAAACACCCACAACTTGCCCAGCATCAGCCGAATAAAAAAGCCGGGGTTGTGGGCCGCGAAGTACAGCACCCGCGCCACCGGCCCCGTGCCGGGCGGCGGCAGCACGAACGCCCCGGCCGGCCGCACCGCCCACAGCGGCGACCGAAACACGAGTTCGCCGCGCTGGTAGGTGTCCATCAAATAAAAAGTTTCGAGCTGATAATTAAGCAACTGCCAGGCCAGCGGGGCCAGCAACACGGCCAGCAGCGCCAGGGCCAGCCCGGCGCGGCGGCGTTGGCGGCGCGGCTGTTGGGCCAGGGCCGCCAGCCCGGCGGCGGCGGCGGCCAGCGCCACCACGAAGCCGTTGGGCCGCGCCAGGGCGGCCAGCGCCAGCCCGGCCAGCAGGGCAGCCCAGCGCCCAGCCGTGGGCCGCGCCCGCAACCGCAGCAGCGCCGCGAAGCTCAACACGCTCAGGCTGCTGAACACCGATTCGGTGAGCAGGTAGGCGTTGAACTGCTGGATGTCGGGCCACAACACGAACAGCGCCGTGGCCCCGGCGGCGGCAGCTTCGGCGGACTGGCGGGTTGTCGGGTTGGTGGATTGGTGGATTGGTGGAGTGGTGAGCGGGCGGTTTTTGAGCGGCGGCCAGCCGCCGCCCACCAGCCGCCGCGTGGCCCCGTACAAGGCCCGCGTGGCCAGCCCCGACAGCGCCACCTGCCCCGCCACGATGCCCCAGCGCCCGGTCCCCAGCCACAGCCAGAAACTCTGAAACAGCGGGTACAAAATGTAGCGCCGGTTGTGGCCCGGCTCGAAGTAGCCGCGCCCGGCAATGTCCTGGGCGTAAAGTAGGTAGCGGGCACTGTCGTTCACGAAGTGCGGCCCCCGGAACTTCCAGAGCCAGTAGGCCTGGGCCAGCGCCCACAGCGCCGCCAGCAGCAGGCGGTGGTGGGGCCAAAGGCGGCGCAGGAACGCAGGGAAGGGCATGGCCGACGAAGGTAGCGGGGCAACGCGAAACGAGTACCCCGAAGCTCCGCTTCGGACTAATCAAATGGCGGCTACCTCCCGTTAAACGATTGAATTACTGCTATTACGCGAGGCTGGCGGTTGGCGCGGGCCTCTTGGCCCGTGCCCGCTACTAGCGGGCCTCTGGCCCGCACACCAGGCCGAAATCGTTGGGCCGTCCACTGCCCATCGTGCAACGATTGGGGGCCAGAGGCCCCCAAAGTAGTCGGCACGGGCCTGGAGGCCCGCGCCAACCGCCACCGCGTAACAGCAGTGAATTACCCCGAAGCAGCGCTTCGGGGTACTCGTTTTGGGCACTCGTTCCTACCTTCACCGCGCCATGACGACCCGCTTGTTCCGCCGCCTCATTCCCTTGCTATTCCTCCTCGGCCTCGGCTGGTTTTTGTGGCGGAAAATCGGCCCCGCGCTCGCGGGCCTCGACCTGCTCAACCCCGCCCCGCGCGTGGTCGTCAGCCACCAAACGGTGCTCACCCAAATCGAGGCGCTGGGGCGGCTCGAACTCGTGCGCTACCACTTCCGCGACGTGGTGGAGTACCGCCGCAGCAGCCGCTTCCCGCTGCTGCCCGATGCCAAAGTGGCCCTCATCGTGGGCGGCGAAGCCGTGGGCTGCCTCGACCTCCGCAAAATCCGGCCCGCCGACATCACCCTCGAAGGCGACTCCGTGCTGCGCCTCACGCTGCCCCCGGCCGAGCTGTGCAGCTTCCAAATCCGTCACGACCAAAGCCGTGTTTTCAGCACCGAAAACGGCTTTTTTCAGGATGCCAGCCTCGTCGATGCCGGCTACCGCTACGCCGAGGCCCAGGTGCGCCGGGCCGCCCTGCAATCCGGCATCCTGGCCCAAACCGAACGCAACGCCCAGCTTATTCTGGTGCCGCTGCTGCAAAAGCTCACCGGCCGGCAGGTGGTGCTGGGGCCACGGCTGGCGCTGCCTCAGTCAATCAGTGAATGAGTGAATGAATTTAGGACTTACGCAAAAACTATTGTTGGGCAGGTCAATTCCTGGCGCATATACGCATCCAGCAAGCCCTGTTTGAGTTCGTAAACCGTCTGATGACTACTGTAAGCCAACGACTTGAGCCGGGTCCACACGCGCAGGGCCAACCCAATGTGGTTGCGCTGGCTGCGGGCCAGCCGGCACTGGCAGGCCTCGAGGCCGGTGAGCTGCCTGGCTTCGCGGTGAAACGGCTCAATCGTCCAGCGGACGCCGCTTTTTGCCTCGGCGGCGACCGTGTCGTTTTGAGCCAACTCGTTGGTGACGAGGTAGTCCGTCCGGTGGGTATTTACCAGTACGCGGAACAATTTCAACTTCGAATCCTTGGGCATGCCCTTCACTTTCACCGTTTTGCCCCGCGCCGCCTCGGCCGCCGACCACACCAGGTAGCTCACGGGCTGGTACGGCTGCTGGCCGCCGGTGTCGTCCACCGAGCGGTTGCTTTTGAGCGGGCAATAGAATATTTTGCCCGCCGCCGCCACCCACTTGAAGAGCTTCGTCGTGGCGTACCAACTGTCCAGCAGCACGGTACGGTACGGGATGCCGCGCGGGACCAGTTGCGCCAGCATCGCGGCAACGTGGTCGAGCTTGGTGCGGCCGTCGGCTTCGGGCGTGAAGAGGCGGTAGTCAATGAGCCAAAACTGGCCCGTGTCGGGGTTGACGTACACGCACGTGACCAGGCCGATGCCCGGAATCAGGCCGTGGGCGTTGCCACTGTATTGGCGACGAACCAGTTCGATGCGGCGGCTGTACCGCTTGTCGAGCACCGTGTCGTCAAACAAGACGTAGCCGCGTTCGCTCAACACCACCTCGGCCCGCACCTGGTGCCAAAGTTGACGCGGCGTAACGTGCTGCGTGCGAAGAAAATACTGCACGTTGTCGTGCGTGAGCCCCTCCAGGTGGTCGGCCAGGTAGGTGCCCGTGTAATTGACGTGGCTGCTCAACAAGAACTGCCCGTAAAGCTCCGCTGTGACTTTCATTTTTGTGTCAAGTTACCACTTTTTGCGTAAGTCCTAGAATTATTAGCTGCTGTTACGCGGTGCTCCGAACCCCGAAGGGGTTCAACAGCACAGTCCTGGGTTGGCGCAGCGCAGCGGAGCCTACCCAGGGTCCGATGATGCCCCGACCGGCCGAACCCCGAAGGGGTTCAACAGCCTTCGGTTTGC
>JANYFQ010000571.1 GCA_025362615.1 Hymenobacter sp.
GCCCGCTTCGACGCGCTGAACCCGCAACCGCCTGTCCGTCCCGGCTTGGAGCTGGCCACGGCCACTGCCGCTGGCGACGTGCTGTCCATCAATGGCCTGCCGCCGCTGCGAACCCCGCGTGCGGTGCCCTTGCTCATTCAAACAGCCCAAGCCGGCCCCTGCCAGCTGGTGGTGACCAACCTGGCCAATTTCCAAGGCATCCGTTGCGTACTGATGGATGCCACCACGGGCCGCACTGTGCCGCTGGTCGCGGGTGCCACTTACGCCTTTGCCGCCACCCCTGGCCGTAGCCCGCGGTTTCGGCTGTAATTTTCGTTGCGCTGATTCACCGGTCTTTCTGTGCTGTGTATCGTGCCGAGCGTTTGCCCGCGATGCCGGACTTTGCTGGGGCGCTGTGTGGGGTGGGTTGCCGGTTTGACCGACTACTCCGAAATGTGGCAACAACATTATGCACCGCTTGCTTTCTTGAAACCTGTTTTTGAGAAATTAATAAAGACACCGAGCAGGTAGCCGCTCAAGTGGCGGTGTTCACGGCCGCGTATGCTGCCGGTGGCGGGCCGGCGCGGGGAGCACGGCGGTTGGTTGTTGGCCCAACGCCGTTCGTCGTTGGGCCTACGCAATCCGTCGTTGGGCCGAAAAACGCCTCTCAGAAGACGCTGGGGCGGGTGATGGCTTGTAGTTTTGTTCCAGTTCCGAGCGGCCGCCGGACGGGTTTGGTTTGTTTTTCACGCGTTTTGGCACCCCCGGCCCGGCCGGCGCGGGCCGCGCTTTTCCCTTCTTCCCCACGCTTTTTGTCATGAAAAAAATCTCCTTAAACATTGCCCTGTTTTTGTTCTCTCTGACGGCCGTGCTGTCGGGCTGCTCCAAAACCGACATCGCCCCGCAGGAACCCGGCGCAGCGGCCAAAACCACCGATGCCGTCATCACCGCTTACCTGGTGAAAAGCTATATGTTTGTGCGTACGCCGGGGCCGTTTGGCTTGGGCCATACCGGCGTTGGCTACGAAGTGCGCGAGATGAGCGGCAGCACGGTCACGAAAGTGTACACGTACTGCGGCGCGGTCGAAAACTCGGGCGGTAGCCTCGTGGTGCCGGCCGGCGGCAACAACGGCGGCTGGCTCGCCTACGACCTCACCAACAACGCCTCCATGCTCAACCGGATGCGGAGCCGGGGCTACACGGCCTACAAGTACGAGGTGGGCTTCCGCAACATTCCGCTGGCCAACCTCAACGGGGCCTACAATATGCTGCACTACTTCCCCTACCGGGGCTACAGCGTGGGCGACAACAACTGCTCCGATGCCACCTACCAGGTGCTCTCGTGGCTGGCCGCGCCGGGCCTGATGCTG
Source organism: Hymenobacter sp. (assembly GCA_025362615.1). Classification (GTDB taxonomy): domain Bacteria; phylum Bacteroidota; class Bacteroidia; order Cytophagales; family Hymenobacteraceae; genus Hymenobacter. The sequence goes on from JANYFQ010000571.1 coordinate 1,349, forward strand.
CCCTATTTCAACTGGAAGCCCATCGACCAATACAACAAGACCATGGCTGGTTGGTCGGGCTCGAACCGCCTCTAATTTTAAATCTTGGCCGGCCATTGCCGGCCCGGATGCACAGAAAAGACCCGCTTCGGCCCCGAAGCGGGTCTTTTCTGTGCTTGCGCGGCGCGGCTCAGGTGCTGCCCAGCAGGTTGAGGCGGCCCATGAGGGCGGCCTGGTAGGAGCGGCCGACGGGCACCAGCTCGCCGTCCACGGTCACGGCCTGGCTGTCGAAGGCCGAGATGCGGTGCAGGGCCACGATGAAGGACTTGTGGACCCGCACGAAATCGGCGCGGGGCAGGTGCTCCTCGACGTGGCGCAGGGGGTGGCAGGTGGTGTGCTTGCCGGCGGTGGTGTGCAGGGTGGTGTAGTTGCCGTCGGCTTCGAGCCAGCAGAGGTCGCCGAACTTCACTTTCACCATCTGCTTGCGGTCGCGCAGAAACAGGCCGTCGGTGCCCGTGGCCAGCGGCTCGCCCCCGGCGGGCGGCAGGGCGGGCGGGGTGGTGGCGGGGCTTTCGGCGGCGGCGAAGGCCATTTCGAGGGCCACGTAAATGTCTTCCTCGTCAAAGGGCTTAACGAGGTAGCCGTGGGGGCGGGTTTGCTTGGCGCGGGCCACGGTGGCGGCGTTGGCCTGCGAGGTGAGAAAGACGAACGGGATGCGGTACTCGGCCCGCAGGCGGGCGGCCAGGTCGATGCCATCGAGTTCGCCGCGCAGGTTCACGTCGAGCAGCACCAGGTCGGGCGGGTCTTGGCGCAGGCTGGCCAGGGCTTCGCTCACGCGGTCGGCCACGGCCGTCACGCGGTGGCCCAGCAACTCCAGGATGCAGCGCAGGTGTTCGGCGATGACAAATTCGTCTTCGACGATGAGGATGTTCATGGGGTGCTGGTTTCTGGTTTCTGGTTTCTGGTTTCTGGTTTCTGGTTTCTGGTTTCTGGTTTCTGGTTTCTGGTTTCTGGTTTCTGGTTTCTGGTTTCTGGTTTCTGGTTTCTGGTTTCTGGTTTCTGAACAGGGCCGTTGAAATTGTTTGAGTTGAGACCTGCTTTTTGAACCTGTTTATTTAAGCCTCCCTGGCGAAGCCTTGAACAAGAAACAAGAAACAAGAAACAAGAAACAAGAAACCAGAAACCCCTCAAGCGGCATTGGGCAGCAGCTCGTCAATTTCCCGAAAAGTAAGGCAAAACTCGGTGCCCGTGGCCAGGGGCGTGGCGGCGATGCTGCCTTCGAGCTGCCGGGCCAGGCTACGCACCAGCCGCAGGCCCAGCGAAGCCGTGGTGTCGAGCGAAAAGCCGGGGGGCAGGCCGGCCCCGTCGTCGCGCACGCGCAGGCAGTAGCGGCCCCCGGCTTCGGCCGCAAGGCGAATGCTGACGTGCCCGCTGCGCCCGCCGGCAAAGGCGTGCTTGTGGGCATTGGAAAGCAGCTCGTTGATGACCAGGCCCAGCGGTACGGCCGTGCCGGTGCCCAACTGCACGCCCGGCGCGCTCACGGTGTAGGCCACGGTGCCCGCCCCGCCGCCGGCAAAAGCCCGCCCGAGCTGCGCCACGAGCTGGTCCAGAAACGGCTGAAACGCCACCGAGGCCAGGTCGTCGGACTGGTACAGCATTTCGTGAATCAGGGCAATGGATTTCACCCAGTTCTGGCCGTCGCGCAGGGCGGCCACCACGGCGGGCTGGGCGCGTTGGTCGAGGGCTTGCAGGGCCAGGCGGCTGGCAATCACCTGGAGGTTGTTCTTGACGCGGTGGTGAACTTCCTTCAGCAGCACTTCTTTTTCGTCGAGCGACTGGTGCAGGCGCTGCTCGGTATGAACCAGCGCCTGGTGGCGGGCGGCCAGCTCCAGCTCCTGGGCTTGCAGCAGGCGGCGGGCGCGGCGCTCCAGGCGGTAGCGCCGGTAGGTGGCCCCGCCCATCAGCAGCAGCACCGCCAGCCCGCCCACCAGCAGGTTGCGGGCGCGGCGCTGCAAGGCCGTGTTGCGCTGCAACAGGCTGATTTGCGTTTCCTTCTGCCGCACCTGGTAGCGCGTGGCAAGGTCGGCCAGCTCCTTCGACTTGGCCTGGTTGAAGAGCGAGTCGTTGTGTTCCTGAAACTGCTTCTGGTAGCCGTAGGCCAGGGCGTAGCGGCCGGCGGCGGCGCTGGTGTTGGCCAGGGTTTGGTAGCTGTTGGCAATTTGCTGGGCGTAGCCGGCCTGCCGGGCGATGGTCAGCGCCTGCCGGGCCACGGCGTCGGCCTGGGCAAAGCGCCGCTGGTGGCTGTAGCTGTCGGCCATCAGGTTGAGGACGAACACCCGCAGGTCGTTGTGGCCGGTTTGCTCGGCCAGGGCGGCGCTGCGGCCCAGGTAGCCCAGGGCGGCGGCGTAGTCCTGGCGGCGGTTGGCGATGCCGCCCTGGTAAAACAGCGCCGATGCCAGCGGCCGGCTCGGGGCCGCCGCGCCCAGCTGCCGGGCCAGTTGCAGCACCCGGCCCAGGTAGCGCAGCGCCAGCGTGTCGCGCCCGGTGTTGAAGTAGCAGCCGCCCAAAATGGACAAAACGCCCAATTCGGCGGCGGGGTCAGGAAAGCGGCGCAGCACGGCCCGGCCCCGCTGCAAGTACCGGATGGCGGTGGGCGCGTCGCCCTGCGTACCGTACAGGGCGCTGATGTTGCAGAGCAGGTTGATGTACTGGCCGGTGTAGCGGGCCTCATTACTGTGCTGTTCGCCCAGCTTGAGGCCCGCCAGGTAAGCCTGCAAGGCCGGCGCGTACTGCCCCTGCTGCTGGTGGCAGAAGCCCACGTTGTTGTAGTCGCGCAGGGTGCCCAGGTCGTCGCCCACGCGGCGCTGCACGGCCAGCGCCTGCTCAAAAAACCGCAAGGCACCGGCCGGCCGGTTTTGCTCGGCTTCGAGCATACCCAGCAACCGGTAGCTCTGGGCCAACGGCGTGGGCAGGTTGCGGCGCTGGCCCAGGTCGCGGGCCTGCTCAAAGTGGCGCTGGGCCTCGGGCAGCCGGCGTTGCGCGTGCAGCGTCCGGCCCAGGGCGTTGTACACGGCGGGCAGCAGGTCGGCCAGCCTGGCTCGCTGCGCCACGTTCAGCGCCTGCTGCGCGTAGCGTTGCGCCTGCACCGGGTTGGCGGCGGCGTAGGCGGTGGCAATGCCCAGCAGCAGCCGCACCCGCGCCGTGTCGGCAGTGGTGCGGGCCAGTACGCCGCGCAAGCTGTCGGCCACCGGCGCGGGCTGGCCCGCCGCCGCCACTGCCCATAGGCCCAGCACCAGCAGCAAAAAGACGGTGCGTAGGGTTGGGGCCATGCAGTTGAGGGAACGGAAGGTCCAAAGTACTACATTCCCAACCGGCGTTGGGCTACCGGCACAACTTTCCCGCGCTTCACTGCCCGGGCATTGCCCGCGCAAGCCGCCGCCCGTGCGGCGCTACTTCGCCGCCGGTGCCTCCTGGGCGAACACCATTTTCCTGATTTCCTGGTAAATCACGTTGTTGGTCCAGTACAGTTGCAGCACCATCGGGATGTGGTGTTTGCCGGGCAGTACCCGGTACAGCGGCTTGTGGCCCAGGGCCCGCAGCCGGTCGCGGACCCGCGCCGCGCTGCTGCTGATGCTGGGGTAGGTTTTGCCGCCGATGAAAAACACGAAGGGCGGACTGCCGGCGTGCAGGTGGTAGAGGGCCGAGTTTTCGCGCCACACGGCCGGGTCGTTGCCGAAGGCGGCCAGGTACTCGTCCTCGTCGCCGAACTCGCGGCGTTTGAAGTAGGTGTACATATCCAGCCCGGCGGGGTCGTCCATGATGGCCCCTTTGATGGGGTTGCGGGGCAGGTCGTGGCGGGCCAGCAGCGAGTCGTCGGCGGCGAGCAGGCCGGCCAGCCCGCCGCCCGCCGAGTGGCCCATGACGTACACGCGGGCCGGGTCGCCGCCGTATTCTTTGATGTGGGCCACCGTCCAGGCCAGGGCGCGGGCGCAGTCGGCGGCCTGCTCCGGTACGTGTACCTGGGGCGAAAGCCGGTAGCTTATCACCACGCCCACCAGGCCCTGTTTGGCCAGCCGCCGCCCAATGGCTTTGTAGATGAACACGTCCTTGCTGCCCGAATTCCAGCTGCCGCCGTGGACGAAAAATACCACCGGCCGCCCGGCGGGCAGCCGCTCGTCGGGGGCGTACACGTCGAGGCGGTGCCGCTGGGCATCGAAGTCGGGGGCGGTGGCCGCCACGTATGGCCGGTTGGCGAAGCGGGTGCTGGGCCGGGCCACTACGTACTCGGTGGTGGCCAGGCCGAGGGTGGTGGCCAGCAGCCCGGCCGTGAGGGTCAAAAAGAAGCGTTTCATGAGGAGGGTAGGAGCGGGGCTGGCCTTCGCCCGGTGCGGGCCGGGCCGGTGGCGGGCCGCAGTGCCCGGCCCCGTTGGTGCGCCACTTACGCCGCTACCGGCGGCGCGGGTTGCGCGGGGCTGGTGTACGGCGGGCGCGGCGGGCACACCAGCCCCGCCGTTTTTGACCCTGACTTCGACCTCATTCGCCAAGCCCAAAGGCCACGCCCTGGATGCCAGCCGGCTCGGCGGCGGCAGCAGCCCGGGCGTGGCCTTTGGTTGGTGGGGCCAACGCCGGCCGCGTTGCGACCCGGCGCGACCCTGGCACCGAACTTCCACCCGGCCCCACGGGGCGTGCCGGGCATTGCCCGGCCCAAAACCACCCCGAAACCGCGCTATCTTTGCCGGTCTGGGTGCCGGCAGTTTTTTGTGCCGACTGCGTTTTGCCACTTTTCCGTTTCTTGTCGATGATTATTAGTTTGCTGCGCCGTGCTGCCGCGTCGGCCCTGCTGCTCGCCGCTACTGGTTTCGCGGCTCCGGTCGTTTGTGCCCAAACCAGCCGGGCGGCGGCGTTGCCGGCCGTGGTGGGCAGTGTGCCGGAGGCCGCGCCTGCGCCCGTTGCACCAGTAGCCGCCCCGCCCAAACCGCTGCGTTTGCAGCCGCTTTTTGGCGGGCTTGGTTTGCCAGCCGCCGGCCAGCTCATCGGTGCCGCGCGGCTCGATGCCATCGCTGCCAGCTTTGCCTCGCGCGACGAGGCCAGCCTGTTTCTCAGCACCAAAGGCTACGAGTACCTGGCCGAGGGCCAGACCGATACCGCCGTCTATCGCCTCAACCTGGCCTGGCTCCTCAACCCCCGCAACCCGGCCGTGTACCGCGCCCTGGGTGTGGTGGCCGCCAACGCCGCCGACCCGGCCACGGCCCTCGGCCTGCTCACCCAGGGCCTCGCCCTGGCCCCCACCGACCCCCTCATGCTCGCCGACCTGGGCAGCGCCCACTTGCTGCGCTACCAGCAAACCCACAAAAAGAAAGACCTCGTGGCCAGCCTCGACCTGCTGCGCCGCGCCACCGCCGCCGACCCGGCCAACGCCATCGCCTGGCAGCAGCTGGCCCGCGCCTACGCCCAGCAGCAACAGTACCCGCTGGCTTGGGAAGCCCTCCACAAAGGCCGCCAATTGAGCATGGCCGGCCTCGACTACGACCTCGTGGCCGACTTGCTGGCCCATCAGCCCGACCCGCAGGGAATGTTCAAGTAGCCGGCGGCCCAGGAGGAGGAGGGTCGGTAGTTTTTAGCAAAAAATAGTTGGGTAAAGGACAAAAAATCAGCCGGCGCCCACTCAAAACCCGTCACTTTCCCGTAATTTGCACCTCCGTTCCGACGCAAGGGCAGCGGTTCGCTTGGTTTCTAGTCTTCACTTCATTTTTTTCTTCTTTTCGTGCGGTTTTCACTTCTATCGTCGCGCCTCGCTGGAGCCGCATTGCTGGGTTTGTGCGTGGCGGGCACCGCAGTAGCGCAGACTTTTTCGCCCGCTGCGCCCAAGCGTCACTATACCTCGGCCGGTAAAGCGTATTTTCGCGGCCCCACCCGCCTCACCGTGGGCGTGGGCACCGGCTATTACAACGGCGACATATCGAGCAGCTTTGGCGACCAGTTTTTCGCGCCGGCCGTCAGCGTGGGCCTCCTCAACCGCTACAGCCCGCACGTCGGGTTAGCGCTTGAGGCAAGCTTCGTGCGCGTGGGTGCCAAAGACCACCTGCCCAGCCGCGGCCTGGCCTTCAACACCAATGCTTACAGCGTGGCCGGCCTGCTGCGCTGGTACCCCGTGGCCGACCGCACGGCCTACGCCGGCGGCGGCGGCGGCCCGGTTCGGGTGCTGCCCTTCCTGCAAGGCGGCCTGGGCCTGACGCTCTACTCGGCCGAATCGTACTTTGGCGCCACGCGTACTGCTACCAACCCTTTATTGCCAGAAGTTGGCTCCTACCCCGACCTTACCATTTCCTTTCCAGTCGGCGCAGGCTTCACGGTGCATTGCACCGACGCGCTCAACCTCACGCTCGAAGGCAACTACTACTTCCTCACCACCGATACGTTCGACGACAACAGCAAGCGTCAAGGCATTCTGAACAACGAATTATCTAACCTGGCGAACCCCGACAGCAACGATGCCTTTGGCACACTGATGCTGAAGGCCGAGATAAAGCTCTAGCGCCCGCTGCGGTGCCGTAAAAGCGCCAATTCTTTTGCCAGATGGGCAACGAAAAAGGCCGAACGAACTACCCAGCGGGTAATTCGTTCGGCCTTTTTGCTTGAAGCAAGTACGTAGAAGTAAGTAGCAATAGGACTTACGCACTCGCCCCCACCAACGCGGGAATGAGGGGGTTTTGCAGGAGTTGGCGCAGGTAGGGTGCCCACTGCTGTTGGTGGGCTTGGTAAAGGGTTTGCCCGGCCTGGCGGGCGTACTGGTGCAGTGAAA
>JANYFQ010000572.1 GCA_025362615.1 Hymenobacter sp.
TTCCGAACCCCAACGGGGTTCCGTAGCCAAGCCGGGGGTTGGCGCGACGCGCAAACCCCCGGTGGGTCGCGCTGAAACGGCCGAACCCCCACGGGGTTCCATAGCTTGGCCGCTGAGCGTGAGCCCAAAATTCAACGCTACGGAACCCCATTGGGGTTCGGCTGTTGCCGCGTTCACAGCCGGGGGTAGGCTTCGCCAACCCCCGGCTGTGCTACGAAACCCCGTTGGGGTTTAAGCCACCGCGTAACAGCAGTGAACTACTGCACCACCAGTTTCTTGCTCACCAGCCCGGCCGTGGTGCGGGCTTGGACGGTATAAACGCCCGCTGCCAGCCCGTTCAGCGGCAGCTCCAGGGTTTCGGCGGCGAGGGTGCGAGCAAGCACCACGCGGCCCAGATTGTCGAGCACCTGCACGGCCACGGGGGCGGTGCCGCGCAAGGCGTTGGGCAGCAGCAGCGTAGCGGTGCCATGGGCCGGGTTCGGATAGATGCTGGCGAGTTGGGCCAAGCCGGCCGGAGCGGTAGCCAAAATATGGGCTTGGGTGCTGAACAGCAGCGCGTAACGGCCCGGTTGGGGCCGGGCGGGCAATGCAACGGCGGTGCCCGGTACCAGGGCCGTAAACTGCCCGGTGAGGGCATCGCGCAGGTAAGCGCGGTAGCTGGTGGGCAGGTTAGCCAGCGCATCTACGGCCAAGCTGAGCGGGCTGGTGGTCGGGCCGGCAAGCCGTAGCGGCAGCAGCACATCGGTGCCATTGAATAGGGGCAGCCCATTGATGCTCAAAAGTTCAGCATCGGTTTCGGTGGCGAAAGTCAGGCCGTTGGTGGCGGGCAGGTAGGCGGCATCGAAGCGGGCATCGAAGGCGGGCGTGGCCCCGGTTTCAAAATAGACAACGGTTTGCAGGCTGGCCGTGGGCGTTTGCAGCGTCAGGGCCAGGCGGGGGCGCGGGTCGGCGGCGGGGCGCTGAAACAGCGGGCTGACGTAGGTGGTGGCCCGCTCGGCGTTGGTGAAGTTGATTTGGCCGGTTTGGCCGGGGCGAGTTCGCACAAAAAACCCTTGGCTGACAGCCAACAGGTTAGAGCCGCCGTTGGCCCCCGTACCGTTGATGTAGCTGGCGTAGCTGCCCGTGTATTGCCCGCTGCTTTTGAACACGTACAGCGCCGGTTGCAGGCCGGGCAGGCGGCCGTTGTCCACCATCAACTGCCAGTTGAGGGGCGCGGGGTAGGGGTTGCCACGCAGGTGCCAGCCGCTTTCGGTTTGGTTGCCACGGGGCAGGGCCGGGGTAGAAGCAGGGCCGTTGAGGGCGGAGCCAACGAAATCGACGGTAGCCGGGGCGTTGATATTGACGGTGTAGCCCTGGGTGCGGAAGAGCGGGTCGCCCAAACCGTTGGGCGTCACCCAGCCCCGGTCAAAGTCCTGAATGCCAGGGCTGCCGGAAGTGGTTACGCGGGCCTGGTCGTAGCCAAAAACCGTGGGGAAGGGCGAAGGCACGTTGCCCGGCGTGTTGGGCGAGGTGTTGTAGCCGGAGTTGATGGTGGGCGTAAAGCCGGCGGTGGTCAGGTCGCCGACGGTGGAGCCGCTCACGGGCGGGGCGTAGTGCCGGTAGCCGAGGCCGCCGTTGCGGCTCGGCTCAATGTAGCGCTGCACCGTTATCGGTCCGTTGATGACGCCGTTGAAAATAGCATTGTTAAAATTCACCACCATCGCCGAATTGTTCGCATCAGAAAGTAGCGTAAACACCTGGCCGGTAGTGGTAAGAGTGCCAAAAAGCGTCAATACCCGCCGCACGCTGGCGTTGGCGTTGAGGACAACGCCGGTGCCCGACAGCGAGCCGGACGTGCCAATGGCGAGGTTCTGAAAAATAGTGGGCGTGGGGCCGCCCAAAACCTGGTCGGTGTTGAGGTTGAAGAGCACGCCGCCGTCGCCGGAGCCGAGCAGGGTCCCGCCGTTGTTGGCCCAATTGCCGCCCACCACCAGCGTACCGCCGGGGTTGGTGGTGAGGCTGGCGTTGGGGCCGAGGGTGAAGTCGGCGCTCTGCTGCGGCGTGGCAATAGCGGGCTGAAACGGGGTGCCGCCCGGCACGATGACGTTGTTGGCCAGCGACGGCACCCGTGCGGGTGTCCAGTTGGCAGGTGCGCGCCAGTCGGTGCTAATCAGGCCGTTCCAGACGATGGTGGGCGGCGGTGGGCTGGGGGCAACGGCCAAATCGCGGATTTCAAAATTAACCCCCAGCGACCCCGGCACGGTGTTGCCGAGCAGCGTGGCCGCGCCGGTGGCCAGGTCGAGGCGGTAAGCGTTGCTGGCGTAGGCGCCGTTGGGCCGCAGCGTCACCTCCGTCACATAGCCGACGTTGGTGTTGCTGTTGGGGTCGAAATAAATGTCCAGCCCCACGCTCGTAATGTCGGTTACGGGTTGGCCGTTGAAGCGCAATGGCATCGGGTTGAGGAGGGTGCCGGCGTTGGGCGGGCTTTGCTGCGAGAGAAGCCCGTTGTTGGCAAAATCGACATCGTAGAGCATCGTCACGGCCGCCCCGGTGAAGGAGTTGGTGTAGGCCACGCCCGAAATGGCCGGCGTAGCCGCCAGGGCGTAGCTCAGGGGCGTGTCGGTGCCGGCCAGGCCGCCGGTGATGGGGCTGAGGCGGTAATTGTTGCGGTTGGTGCTCGTGACGCGGATGCCGTCGGTCACGGGATTAAAGTCGAAGCCAATGCGGTCGGTGGTACCCCCAAGTTCGAGGCGCACGGCCGCTCCGACGGCCGTCAGAGCGTTGGTGCCGGTGTTGAGGGTGTAGAGCTGAGTGTTGGCTCCGGCCGTGGTGGCGTTGTAGCCCAGCGCGTAAAGCACGGTGGGCGTGGCGGGCCGGTAGTCGATGCCGACCAGCGTTTGCCCCGCCGTGATGTCCGTAATTCTGACCGGGGCCAGGTTGAGGGCTCCCCCGGTAGCGGCATCAATTTCCACCAAGGCCTGCGCCCCGATGGGCTCATTGCGGAAGTTGGGGCCGGTGATGGTGCCCAGGCCGAGGATGGTTTGGGCCGAAGTCAGGCCCGAAGTCAGGCCCGTAGCTGCCGCCAGCGCCGCAGTTAGCAGCACACGGCGGTGCAGCGTCGAAAGTATGTTTTGCATCATGGCATCCGTAAAAAGAAGTGACAAAGACAGAAGTGACAAAGACAGAAGTGACGGGGAAAATGGACCAGAATTTTTAGTCGGCCAAGGCCGCAGGGTCCGGTGCGCTATTCGCCGCATTGCAACTAATACGGAAATTACGAACAAACAATCTATTGAGGGGATAACGCTGCCGGCCCGTGCCGCCAAGCCGGCGGGCGCGGGCCGATGCCTGCTCAACCAAAAAGCCGGTTCGCGGCTTCAGCGGGGCTGAAACTGCGAACCGGCATTGGTTCGGGTAGTCGGATGGAAATTATTCCACTAC
>JANYFQ010000575.1 GCA_025362615.1 Hymenobacter sp.
TGTCGGGCTTGCCGAAGCGTCCGGGCAGGTCGGCCCACGGGCAACCGGTGCGCATTATCCACACCACCGCGTTGAAAAACAGGCGGTTGTCCCTGGCCGTCACGCCGCCGTCCTCGGCCTTGCCGGACAGGTGCGGGGCGCCCAGCCCCCAAGTGGCATCAGAAATTTCGTGTCGGTGCATAGAAATGTCGCTGTATAAGGCAAAATTACATTAAACTTCTTATTGTCCTCACGACCTAAGGTGATATGGTCGGCCGTGGTTAGTTCCAATTGCCGGTATTGCAAGTGCAGCGTATCGGGTTTGGCCCACCATTCCGCCACCGGCCGAAGAGCGAAAGCGGGCTTGGCCACCGTGAGGACCACGCAGAGAAACAGAATACGAAGCATATGCTGGAGGGGAGAAATGAATTGCGAAAAGCAAAGCAAGGTCCTGGGTGCAGGCGTTGCATAGACCCACACCCGCACCAGCCGTTGCGCCAAGCCGCGTCAAAAAGTATTCGCCACTTCGCTCGCCGGGCCTTATTTTGCACCTATGCTCCGTTGGCCCCCGTCGTTTCCGTTGCTGCTGCTAGCTTCTCTCGCCTGCCAGCGTCAAGTCAACGAACAACCCACCGCCGCCCGCCCGAACGCAGCGGCGGTAATCGGGCAAACCGTTGATAAAAAAACCACGGCCGCCGCTGCCCTGCCCGACTCGCTCCGCCCCACGCCGGTGCCCGCCGTAGCCGCCGTGCCCGACACCTTGCGCCAAGTCATCCGGCAGCTCCGCGCCGCCCTCGGCCCGGCCGCTGCCGACTTGCGCCCCGAAGTGCTTGAGCAGGCTTGCGTCGGCTACCTCACGCTGCACCCCACGGGCCGCATCGAGCGGCCTGGCCTGCTGGCCGTGGCCGACATGGACCTGCCCAACACCGCCGAGCGCCTGTGGGTGATTGATTTGCTGGCCGCCAAAGTGCTGCATCGCAGCCACGTCGCCCACGGCGAAGGCTCGGGCCACCTCCGCGCCTCCCGCTTTTCCAACCTCAAAAAATCGGCCTGCACCTCGCTGGGCTTCTACCGCACGGCTGGTTCCTACGACGGCATTCACGGCTACTCCCGCCGCATTGAGGGGCTGGATAAGGGCCAGAATACCAATGCCTACGACCGCTACGTCGTGCTCCACGCCGCCGACTACGCCAGCCCTGACTACATTGCCCGCACGGGGCATCTGGGCTACAGCCGGGGCTGCCCGGCGTTGCCGCCTGCCCGGTTTAGGGCCATCATCGGCACCCTGCGCGTGGGCAGTATGCTGTTGCTTGCCGGGCCGGGTCTGGCTTCGCGCTGGCTCGACGGCCCAGCGGCCGGGCGGCAATTTGCCCGGCACGGCTGGCGCTGACGGGAATTTTGGTTAGCGAAGTGGCGTTGCCGGTGCCCGATGCCCCCGCGATTGCGTATGCCTAAGTAAGGTTGTTGCAAGCAGCAGCAATCTACTAGCTGATTTCATCAGTGAACGATGCCCATCATTCACTAAAAGAGCTACTTCCATGCATCACATCAGCGTAGTAGAACGGCAGCGCAAGCTGCGTCGGAAGGCGCAACGGGCCATGCGGCGGGTATTGCCGTTTTTTGCCTCTTTGTTTTTGGCCACGCCCATTGCCGGCCCGGTCAACGAATCGGTGGCGTGCAGTGCTTTCGTTGCGCCCCGTGCAGTGCCAGCGGCAACCACAGCCTACGCGATGCAGGCGCATCAGGCGTACGATGCATTCGGTGCAGAAGCCCAAAGTCTTAACTTCGAGACGTTCGAGCGGGCTTTCACAGGCTACCTTAACCTGCAATCTGCCGGCCGGTTGGCCGACGGTAAGCAGCGCCTCACCGTGGTAGATTTCGACCTGCCCAGCACCGAGAAGCGCCTTTGGGTGCTCGACATGGCCGCCAGCAAGGTGTTGTTTCACACACTGGTGGCGCACGGCCACAACTCCGGCGAAAACGCTGCCCAACAGTTTTCCAACACCAACGAGAGCAGCATGAGCAGCCTCGGCTTCTACGTCACGGCCGACGAATACCAGGGCAAGCACGGCCGTTCGCTCCGTCTGCTGGGCCAGGACGAGGGCTGGAACACCAACGCCGCCGTCCGCAGCATCGTCATGCACGGCGCTGATTACGTGAGCGAAGACTTCATCAAGCAGAACGGTCGCCTGGGCCGCAGCCTGGGCTGCCCGGCCCTGCCAATGGACCAGAAGGATGCCATCATTGAGGCCGTATCGGGCGGCACCTGCTTGTTTTTGAACAAGTCGGACGCGGGGTATTCGTCGCGTTTTTTGCGCGTCGATGTGGCCACGGCGAACCAAGTAGCTGCTCTCCATCCTGGCAAAGCCTGACGGGCTACCACGATTTCGGTAGTGGTCCAAAGCAAAGAGGTCGGACGAATCCCCCAAAGGGATTTCGTCCGACCTCTTTTTGTTAAAGAGGGGCCGCGCAACAAGCTGGAGCAGTTCCCAGGAAAGAATTTTAAAAACGCAAGCTAACAGCTATCGGCCGCTTCAAAAATACTACCATCAGCTAACAGCCAACAATTTAATAGCGACCGCTGCGTCCGTGGTTGGGCTGCACGGCGCTGGCGGCATAGCGCGGCTTGCCCTTGCCACTGAAAGGCTGACCGTCGAATTTCTCGCGGTAGTGGTCAGCCGCTTCGGCATCGGCGGTGCGGGCATTGCGGCTGCTGCGAGTGGCCAACCAGCCCAGGCCAGCGGCCAGCACCGCACCGCCCACTATTTTCTGGGTCGTGCTCAGGCCACGTACTCCGTTGGCAAGCTTGGTGCCCAGGGTGCGTACCGACTGCGGCAACTCGCTGGCCAAAGCACCTACGTTGGCTGTTTCAAGCCATTTTTTACCTTGTGCCATTGCTTGGTCAAGGAAGCCAGCCGTGGCTGACTGCGGATTGTCGGCACCGGCTGCGGCAGCAGCTTGCGGGGCCGCAGCAGCTTGCGGGGTTTGAAAATCGGCCGATTGTTGGTCGGCAAGGTCGGTTTTGGGCGAAGTGGAACGCATGGGCCAGGTAGGGTTTAGAGTGAGTGAAGACGGAAGCAACCGCCGCTAAGTATTCGTAACCGGAGAAGCATTGGTTGCAAACCAATTCCCGGAGCGCCGCCCAGAAGTCCACGGGAGCACGGCATAAACTTCCAGACTGATAATTACTTTACGCAAAACGCGAACCCCGAAACTTAAACCAACGGCCGCGCCCTGGCCCCGTCGCTTTTGCTTCAGCCGGGCCGCCCGCCGTCCGTCAGCTGCCGGGCTTCCTCGCGGGCTTCTACCTCAAAACGGTTGTTAAAATAGCCCACCCGCACCGATTCGACCAGGTACTTCCACAAGAACGGCAGCGTGCCGTGCTCGCGGAATTGCCGGATGTGGGTTTGCTCGTGGGCCACCCACTCGGCATCGGCCAGAAACTCGGCGCGGGTGGTGCCGCTCAAATGCACGGTGTTGCCGAGCACCATTGCCACCTGCCGGGCACCGAGCACGGCCCGCGCCACGCGGGCCAGCGGCGAGTTGGTAAGGGTGCGCGGCGCAGTCAACATAAGTGGTGGGATAGAGAAAACCAACGGCGCAACCTACGGGTCGGCTCAGGCAATGGTTGCAAGCCAAAACAAGAAATTACGCCTTTGATGTTGTTTTTAACGAAGAACTTTTGCCTTTTTCCGCTCTAAATGGTGCTAGTATGCTCTCGTTGGGCTTAGCTTTACCCAGCGGGGAGAAGAGTAGGCCCTCGCAAAATTAATTCTGCTGCTCATTTTTGCCACCGCTCACCGGCCGCTTGCGGCCCCGCCTTTCGCCCACGAAACCTTGTTCTGGTTCTTTCCCAAAACACTTTTGGAAGACCGGTTTTTACTCCACCAACCCCCGACGACCGATGAAACATAGCCTCCTCTATTGCCTCGCCGCCGCCTCGCTCACGCTCTCCTTCTTCTTCGAACGCACCCCCGATGCTTCGGTTACGCCCCGCGCTGCTGCGCCGGCCGTAGCCGAAGCATCGCTGCTTCCAACGATGTCGGAAGTCGTAGCCGAACCCGCTACCACACCCGCTACAGCGCTGCCCTCGGTTGCCGCCGTGGCCGCCTCGCGCGATTCGCTCCGCTACGGCTACTACGCCCAAACCCTGGGTCTGCACCTCAATCAACACGAAAATACCGAGCTGCTCCAAACCGTAACCGACTGGGTGGGTACGCCTTATAGCTTCGGCAGCAACTCGCGCCGGGGCACCGACTGCTCGGGCTTCGTGACGCAGGTGTTCAAGGCCGTGTACGGCATCAAGCTGCAGCGCAGCGCCCATTCTATGTTCGGCACCGTGAAGCGCGTGGCCCGCGCCGAAATGCAAACCGGCGATTTGGTGTTTTTCCGCCACCGGGGCGGCTACATCTACCACGTCGGCATCTACCTGAAAGACGGCAAGTTTGCCCACTCGGCCTGCGGCCGGGGCGTGACGGTCAGCTCGTTGCACGAGGGCTACTACGCCCGCAATTTTTACGCTGCTGGTCGCGTGGCCGCCGCTGCCCTCGCCGATGCCCCGGCCACGGAACAGTTGCTGGCCGATGCCAAAACCGACCGCTAGGCACCAGCTTCAATAGTGAGCAGCCTTCAAGTTAAACCCCGACGCGAGTCGGGGTTTTTTTGTTTGCTGTGCCCGACATTTGCCACCGGCTTCAAACACCAACCCTGAACCGGCATTGGCGGTATAAGGCCCCACGGGAAGCCGGTTCGGCGGCGGGCGGCTCATTTTTTAATATTTGACGCTCGTTACCGGTTCGACGTTCTAGTAGTCAAACCCAAAAAACTCCTTTATTACATGGCTTCTTCCAACCAATCCACCCCGCCCACCGGCTCCGATGTTTTTAACTCGGCCGTGTTTCAGCGCTTTCTTGGCAAGGCTGCCGATTACATCCGGCAGCCCACCCGCATGAAGCAGCTGCTGACCGATGCATACAAAAAAGCCAGCGAAAAAAACGATGTCGGCACCCTGGCTCACGAAGCCTGGAACACGCTGCAAACCCTGTTTCGCCTGGTGCGGACCGCCGTTTCGGGCGAGTACACCGGCGTACCCGGCACCACCATTGCGGCAGCCGTGGCCGTGCTGCTCTACTTCCTCAGCCCGATTGACCTCATTCCCGACTTCATTCCCGTCGTCGGCCTGCTTGATGATGTGGCCTTGCTGGCCTGGTTTTCGACCACGGTGAAGAGCGAGATTGACAAATTTCACGAGTGGGAACTGACGCGGCCCGCCCTGGCCATCGAAGAAAAAGCCGCCCCGCGCACCGCCGACGAAATGTTTGCCCCCGCCCCCGAATCGGCCAAGAACGCCGGGACGGAAACGGCCACGGTTTAGGTTTTTCGGGATTGCATCAGATGCACAACAGCCCCGGCAACCAGCGGTTGTCGGGGCTGTTTTGTGCGGACGGGCAAAGCCCCCACGGGCCGTTGCCGCGCTACTCCACCACGAGGCGCTTGGCCAGGGCCAGGGACCCGGCCAGCACCTGCACGGTGTAGATGCCGGCGGGCAGGCCGGCCAGGTCGAGGGCCAGGCGGGTGGTGCCGGCGGGCAAGGGCACGGCGCGGGCCAGGCGGCCCAGCGCGTCGAGCAGGCGCACCTGCCCGGCCACGCGGCTCGCCTCGGCGGGCAGCGTGAGGGTGGCGGCGCGGTGGGCCGGGTTGGGGTACAGCCCGACCAGGGCCGCCAGGGCCGCCAGGGCCGCCCCGCGCCCGGCCAGCGGGGTGCGGATGGCCAGCGCCGCCGACGGGGCCGACACCGCAGGCGGCGCGCAGGCCGCCGTGACGCTGATGTTGTACGCCGTGTTGGGGGTCAGGCCGACGAGCGCGAGCGGCGAAGCCGGGCCGCTGACCGTGACGGGCACCCCGCCCCCGGCGGGCGTGGCCGTGGCCGTGTAGGCCGTGGCCCCGCCGCCGCCGGGCGCAAAGCCCAGGATGGCCGAGGTGGCCGTCAAGGCGCTCACGGCCAGGGCTGTGGGCGGCAGGCAGGGCGCAGCGCAGGCCCCCGCTGCACGGGCAAGCGTCAGGCCAAAGTTGCCGGCATCGCCCCCGGTGGATAAATTAGTGCTGGTGCGGTACACGGCCACATAGTACACCTGCCCGGCTACCGTGGGGAAGCTGACGGTGCCAAAACTGGGATTCAGGATGGCGAAGCGGCAAGGCGGCGTGGTTGACGCAGTTTGGGCCACGCATTGCAGGCTGCCGCAACTCCCCTCGAACACTTCTATTTCGGGTTGGCTCACCGTGTATGCGTCGCAGGCGTTGAGGGTCATGGGCACTCCTTGCCCGACAAGGGTGTACCAGACCTGGTTGTTGTAAAAAGTGCTCGGTACGCACCGGCGCGGGTCGGTGACTTCGATGGTGGCCCTCAGGGCGGTGCCCTGCACGGTTTGCCCGCAGGCCAGCGGCAGGGCGTTGGCGCAGTTGTCGTTTGGTGGCGGGCCGGGCGACAGCGTGAAGCACTCGATGAAAATGGGCGAGGAGGCCACCCCGCTGGTGCAAATGCGGACTAGTTCTAGCCGGTAGCGGGTGGCGGGCTGCAGGCTGGTAAGCCTGTAAGGAAACGTGGTCACGTTGTTGGCCACCACCACCGGGCCGCCGTTTACCGGAGTGGCCGTGAGGCGGTAGGTGATTGGAATGGCCAGGCTGAAATCAAAATCCACCGACGTGGCAGTTTCGTTGCGTACCCCCAGTTGTCCTTGCGCCGGAAAAAGAAAGTCATCGCAGGTGTTCGCCGCTACCTCCCGTACGCAGATAGTGAAGGGTCCGGGAACTAGAGCAGTGGCAGTTGCTACGCTCAAATAAACGAACGGCTCGCCTAAATTCACGTCCCTTGAAGTGAAGCGCAAAGCTTGCGCCGTGGTGGCACCTGTGTTCAATGTACCCGCTTGCGGCCCCGAGCCGAGGGTGGAGTAGTAGTTGGTTGGTGGGAAGTTATTCACATAGTTAAACAGCCGCAAAACATTTGCTGGCGCACCTGTGACCGTAACTTCCAAAATGATACCTGACGCTGGGGACGCTAGCTTGAACCACACGTCGTTCTGATATGAAAGGTCGACATTCAACGCTTGAATGCGCGTGGGATAGGCTCCCAACGCGTGGCTGGGCGTGGCTCCGGTTGTGGTGCCCTGGGTGGGCGCACAGGCCGCCCCGAGCGGGGCCGCCGTCAGCAACACCGCCCCCAGCGGGTCGTCGTTGTCGGTGGTGGTGGTGAAGGTGCGGGTGATGAGCGCCCCGTTGCCACCCGCCGCGCAAATTCCCTGGATGGTGAGCGTGTAGGCAGTAAGGGGCGTGAGGCCGGTGAGGCCGTAGCCGGTGGTGTTGGCGGTCGCAAAGGTTTGGGTCGGCCCGCCGGCGGTGGGCACCAGGGTGAGGACGTAGCTGGTGTTGTTGATGCCGGGGCCGTAACTGACGAAGGCCGAGGTGCCGCCGATGCTGGTGACGGCCACGTTGCGCGGGTCGCCGCAGGCCGGAGCCACGCCCACGCACACTACAAAGGGCGCTGGCCCGCTGGCCCCGGCCCGCTGCCCGATTTTGATGTAGTAGGGCGTGCTGGGGGCGGCCGCCACGAAGGCCGTGGGGGCCGCCGCGCCGGCCGCCCCGGCGGAGCAGGCCACCTCCACGAACGGCCCGGCCGAGCCGAGGATGGTGGAGAAGACGCGGATTTCGTGGGCGGCGGCCCCCACCACGCTCACGGCGAAGCCGGTGCTGGCCGGGCCGGTGGCGGGGGTGCCGAAGCGGTACCACACGTCGCCGGCCAGAGCCCCGGCGCAGCCCACGGGCTGGTAGCCGTTGGGGGCCGTGAGGGTGGCGTTGGCCAGTTGGCCGGGTACGGGGTTGGCACAGGCGGGGTCGTAGGTGAGGAACGCGGCGGCGATGGGGTCGTCGTTGGCGGGCGCGGTTTGGGCCAGGGCCGGGGCCAGCGCCCCCGTTGCCAGCAGCAGGCCGAGTAAAAGCTTTTTCATGAGGAAAGGGAAAAGTGAGTGGACGAAGGGAAGGGCGAACTACCCGTGGTTTGCCGACCGTGCGACAGCCCACCGAAAGAATTCGATGAGCTGTCGGTTTCGGTCAAGTCAAGGGGCCGGCTACTGGCGTTCCAGCAGTTGGCTCTCGTTGCGCTGATTGGTCGTCAGCTTCACCCGGTAGCTGCCGGCGGGCAGCCGGTGCTTGGGCGTCCAGCTCAGGCGCGTCGTGCCTTCGGCCGGCGCGGGCAGCCGCTCCACCGTGCGGCCCAGCAGGTCGGTGACGAGCAGTTGCTCGACCCGCTCACCTGCCTTCAGGTTGAGCTGCAGCTCCACGGCCCCGTCCGAGGGGTTGGGGTAGGCCCGCAGGGCATTGGTGTCAATGGCGGGCACCGGCTGCCCGCTGCCGGGCGTGGCGCGAAAGTTGCCGCTGCCGCCAATGGCAGTGCTGCCCTTCCATGAAAGGTAGCCTTTGTTTGTGTCAATGAACAAGTGCGAAGTGCCATTGGTCACCGTGTGGCGGCCAGCCACGCTGGACGCAAATTGATTGCCCGGCGCGTTAAAGTTCACGCGGCTGTAACTCGAGGCACTGACTGCACCACCGCTTGGGTTAAAGCTAACGCCCCAGATGTCGATGCCGCTGCCCCCACCGGCGGCGGTGCTAACACCGGCTCCGTAGCTTGTACCTTGCCAGGTAATGAGGTAGTTGCCAGCGTTACCACCGTGGTAAGCAATAGCCGGACGGCTGGCTTCCAGATTGGTAAATCCAACATTTACCAGCACCCCACTGACGGGTACGCCAGAAGAGTTCACCGTAGTAGCAGACCAGTTACCCGAAGACCTACCGTAATTCCGAATTTCGTACATGGTTGGGCCATTGCAGTTGGACATGGCGAGGTTCAGCACCACTTGCACGTCGGTCGGAAACGAGGTCGAACCGGAAGCGGCAATGCGAGGGGTCGTCTCAATCGGATTTCCAAATACTACGCCGTTGGGCAAGTCCAAGCTTGCGCCAGGGTTGTTCTCCTGCAATAGGACTTACGCACTCGCCCCCACCAACGCGGGAATGAGGGGGTTTTGCAGGAGTTGGCGCAGGTAGGGTGCCCACTGCTGTTGGTGGGCTTGGTAAAGGGTTTGCCCGGCCTGGCGGGCGTACTGGTGCAGTGAAA
>JANYFQ010000581.1 GCA_025362615.1 Hymenobacter sp.
CAACGAAGCCGCGCCGTTGGCGGCCCCGCTTTCGCGGCGCTGTTCGAGCATGGCCAGCGTCTGGACGGTCTTGCCCAGGCCCATATCGTCGGCCAGACAGCCGCCGAACTGGTAGTCCTGCACGAAGCGCAGCCAGTTGTAGCCGGCCTTTTGGTAGGGCCGCAGTTCGCCCCGAAACCCAGCCGGCAGCGCGTGGTCTTCGACCTCGGCAAAGTTGCGGAGCCTGGCCAGCTTGCGGGTCATTTTGACCGTGGCCAGCTCCGAGCTTTGCAAATCGGCGACGAGTGCCAGGTGGTGCCGGCGCAGGCCCAGGCCGTCGGGGCGTTCTTCGGCGAAGGCGAACAGCTCCAGGTAGTCGGCGAACCACTCTTCGGGAATGATGGCTACCTGACCGTCAGGCAACTGAAACTCGCGGCGGCGCTGCAAGATGTGGCCGCGCAACCGCACGAAGGGCACCGCAAAATCGCCAAAATACACCGTGCCGCGCACGTCGAACCAGTCGCCGGCTTCCACAATGCCGACTTCGGCCCGCACCGGCCCCACAAAGTAGCGTTGCCCGGCCGAGGCGGCGCTTTCGATGGTGTAGCCCAAGGTTGTTAGCTCCACCGAGTTGGCCGCCAGCCAGGCAAAGGCCTGCGCTTTGGGCAGCGCGGCCCGGCCACCCGCCACGGCCAGGCCGCGCTCGTGGAGCGCGGCCACGGCCGCCGCTTCTTCGGCTGAATTACGCAGCAACCGGTGAAAAACGTAGCTGTCGGTCGTTTTTTCGAGGCGTACACTCACCGGTTTTTCCGCGCCTAGCGGCACGGCGTGCGGGCCGTAGCGAAAGCTCAAATCGAAGTAAATCAACTCTTCGCCAGCGGACCCAGGGGGCAGCGGCGGCTTGGGCAGCGGCACCCGGCCCCGGCGCGGCGGCCCCACGGGCCGCAGCGGCACCTCGGCCGCCGCCGGGGCCGGGGCCACGTCGGTAAACGTAAGCCAGGGCCGCGCCAGGTATCGCTCCGAGCGAATGTCGAACCCCCGGGCGTGAACCTCGAATGATTCCATGAGCGGGGCCACGAATTTCTGAAAATAGCTCTCCTCCACCTGCCGGGGCACAGCGATGAATTTCTTCTTCAAAAACGGCAGAATCTTACGCCCGTCCACCGCCGTGCGGAAGGTGTAGAGCAAACTACCAAGCAGCAGCCAGGCCGGTTGCAGGCTCACCAAATGAGCGTTTTGATACTGAAAATCAAGCCGCTGACCCTGGTACTGGATGGTGGGAAAATAGTGTGTGCCGTCGTCGTTGCGCCGGAAGTGGAACAGGATGGAAGCCGGCACCGGGGCCAGGGCGATTTCGTGCCACGTCGGCTCGCCATCGCGCCCCATCACGAAAATACGCCGGCCTTCGAGGCGGGCCAGCACGGCCGCCATGCGGGCCTGTACGTGCCGGGCCAGGGCCTCCTGCAAGGGCTTGTCGCCCTTTTCGGGGTGGTATGTTTTGAGGAAAAAGTCGGCCGTTGCCACCTTCCGCGGCCAGAATTCTTTGATGACGGCCTCCTGCTGGAGCTGGTCGCAGAGTTCCACCAACTCCAGGTCCACGGCATCCAACCCCGCCGCAAACTCGTGGGCGTTTTTGCCCGACAGCGTTTGGTGTTGCAGCGTAAGCTGCTGCCTGGCGTTGAGTTGCACCACGTAGGCTGCAAACAGGTGCCCCAGAAACTCGTGCTCAAAAAGCGAATAAACTATCTGAAACGGTTCGGTGGTAGAAACTTTCATAGCCGCGCACAAGAGGGCGCAAGTTAAGACCCGGCCCGTGAACACACGCTTTGCGCGGCTACTGCATCTGGTTACGGTCGCACTTCCAGCCAGCCCTTGTAACGCCGCTTGTAACGGCCATCCACTACCAAATAAAAATAAAGCCCTGGTGCCGGCACGACGTTAGGCCAGTCGTTGTGGTAGTCATCGGTGCGGTAAACTTCGCGGCCCCAACGGTCAAAAAGGTACAGTCCCAACGGCCTGATGCTGGGGGTAGTTAACAGAAAGTGTTCGTTCAAACCGTCGCCATTGGGTGTGATGATGTTGGGAATGGAATCGAGGACTTCGCACCCGTACGTACGCACCTGCACAATAGTCGTGGCGTTCAGGCAGCGGTTGGATACCGTAAAGGCATATCGGCCGGCGGAGGGTACGGGCAGGCCCGCACCGCTGGGCGGCGGGCCGCTCCACGAATAGCGCAGGCCGGGAGGCAGCACGGGCAGGGGCAAACGCAGGGGCAACGCATCGGCGCACACCAGCGTGTCGGCGGGGAGGCGGGGCACGACAGGTGGCAAAGCCAGAGTAAGAAATACACTGTCGGCTACGGCGCAGCCATCAGCCGTGCGGGCTACCAAGCGGTAGCGGCCGGGGGCCATCAGGGTACGGGTAGGGCCGGTTGAGCCATCGGCCCATTGATAACTGGCAAAGCCGGGGCGGGCCGTCACGGCGAAGGGTTCGTTGGGGCAAAGAGAAGCCGGCGGGGCACTCAGCCCCAGCAAACCATTGGCTACGGGCACGTAGGGTCGTACCTCCAGGCTATCTTGCAGGGTGCCGCAGCCGAAATCGGCAATCACCCGGTAGCGGCCCGGGCGGGTTATGGTAATGCGGCGGGTAGTTTCGCCAGTGCTCCAGCGATAGCTGCCGAAACCGGGTTGCGCCTCAAGCACTACGGCAGCGGCGTTGGGGCAATTGCCCAGCAACTGGTCGGGCCCAAGCTCCAGGGCCAGGCCAGCGGGGGGCTCGGCTACCACGGACACGTCATCGATGGCGTAGCGGGCGGCACCGCCCCAGCGGTTGTTCGTCCAGAGCGGGCGTTGCGGGGTGTCGGCGTTCGTGTCGAAGTTACCAAGCGTCAGGTATTCTTCGCCGCCCTGTGCAACGAAGGTGCCCGTGACGGGTGTAAAATTGGCCGTGTCGGTTAAAAAAACGCCGGGGGGGCTGCTCACCTGCGGCTGCACGGGTAGGCGGTCGTTGTTGGCCGCAACAATTCGCAGCACCGAGAAGTGGGCACTCAGCCGGGGGATGGCAATGGGCGGGGTAAGCGCAAAAGTAAACTCGCGGCCCTGGGCCAGCCGCACGTAAAACGTAACGCGGTAAGTACAGCCCGCGCGCAACGGAGCCAACAAGCGCGTTTGGGCATAGCTGCGTGCAGTGGTGAACGCCGGAGGGGTCGTAGCTAAATTATCCAGGGCTTGCAGCAGGATATAGGCGCGGCCCGTGCGCGGCACGAACCAGGAAGAATCCTGCCGACTAAGCCCCAACAACACCCGTTGCCCCTCCAAGAAGGCCCTGGAATTGCATGGCAGATGATGAGAAGGCGGGCAATAAGTTGGGGAGTACCAATTATCGGCATCCGTACCAGTTCCCACACAGTCAATAACATTGTTATAAGTACTTAAATAGCTGCATATACCTATTTGAGGCATTCCTGGAACGACAGAACCAATACGGCAACGTCGATACCGCTCGAAGCTGCTGTTGCCCACCAAATTTTGAGCCTTGCTCAACGGAGTAAGAATGGGCAGGGAAAATAGAAGGAATAAAATTATTTTTCTCATGGAGTTATTGTAAATAAATAAAGCCCCGACTGGCGCTAATTACGGCTTCGCCCAAACTCGCGCCAGTACCGCGCCGAACCCGCCAGCCAACAACCTCAGGACTTACGCACTGGTGAAATTTACCAACCGCGAAGCGGTGATATGCTGATAGTGACGGCATGGAAGGCAGCCCCAAACCGCGAAGCGGTGACACCTCCCACCCCTGATAGGTGCCACCGCTTCGCGGTTTGGAAGTTCGCCAAACAACTTGACTACCAACATGACACCGCTTCGCGGTTGGGCAGAGTGCGTAAGTCCTAAACCTTATAACTGCTGTTACGCGGTGCCGCGCCCCCCCCCCACGGGGTTCCGTAGCAAAGCCGGGGGTTGGCGCGAAGCGCACACCCCCGGTAAGTCAGGCAGAGGCGGCCGAACCCCAACGGGGTTCCGTAGCTTGACCGCTGCATAGCAAGCCAAAATGAAAGCTACGGAACCCCGTGGGGGTTTGAAGCACCGCGTAACGTCAGCTTATAAATTATCCCGGATTTCCAACCGGCCCGCATTCAGCGCCGGGCGAATGCTGACGGCCAGCGTGATGAGCACGATGGCCACGCAGATAAAGGCAATGTCAGAAGCCTGCATCTTGACGGGGTACGAGTCCACGACGCTCGTGGCCATGCCCATGCTCACGACGTGGAACGTCTGCTGAATCCAGCAAATCGTGACGCCCAGCACCAGGCCCGTGCTGGCCCCGACCAGTGCCACGATGGCCCCCACCAGCAGAAACGTGCGCCGCACGGTGGTTTCGGTGGCACCCATTGCCAGCAGCACGGCAATGTCTTTCTTCTTGTCAATCACCAACATCGAAAGCGAAAAGAAGATATTGAGCGAGGCGATGAGGAGGATGAAGGCGAAGGTGATGAAGACGAACAGCTTCTCGACCTTGATGGCTTTGAGCAGGCTCACGTGCTGCTCGTCGGAGTCGAGGACTTTGAAACCGGGGCCCAAATCCTGCCGGAGCTGCTGCTTCACGTCGGCCACGTCGAAGCTTTCGCCGACACGCACGAACAGGGCCGTGCGGCGGTTGTCGTAGCCGAGCAGGCGGCGGGCAAACTCCAGGGGCACAAAGATGTAGCTGTCGTCCATGTGCTGCTCGATGAGAAACACGCCGCCGGCCAGGATGTCCTGCTGGTTGAAGGCTTTGTCGGGGTTGAGGCTGAGGGTTTTGCGGCCGGTGTTGCGCGGGTACAGCATCCGCAAAGGCGCAAGGCGGTTGTCGAGGGTAATGCTCAGCTCGTGCTGCACCCCGGCCCCGATGAGGGCGTACTCCAACGAGTCGCGCCGCAGGCGGTGGTCGCCTTCCCGGATGCTGGCATCGAGGTTGCTGTGCCCGAAGTAGTTATCCGAGATGCCGCGCATCTTTACCACCATTTGCCGGTCGTGGTATTGCAGCAGGGCGTTGTCTTCGATGACTTCGGTGAGCAGCGCCACGCCCGGCGTGGCCTGCAAGCGCCGCAGCAGCACCGCATCTACCTTAAATGCTTTGCCTTTGGTGGCCGAAATGACAAGGTTGGGGTCGGACTTGCCGTAGAGCGTCCGCACCAAATCTTCGAGCCCGTTGAAGACCGAGAGCACGATGATGAGCGCCATCGTGCCAACCGCCACGCCCACCATCGAAATGTTGGAAATGATGGTGATGATGTTGCGCTTGTTCTTCGAGCGGAAATAGCGCCGGGCAATGATGAGGGGTACGTTCAAGATGAGTTAGAGCGGTTTCGCAATCAGTGTACACGTTTTATGTACCACCAAGCTGTGCTGCCACCGGAGGGGTCTCGCGTAAAATTCTCTGATACAGCATTGTTCAACGCGAA
>JANYFQ010000655.1 GCA_025362615.1 Hymenobacter sp.
GCTACGACATGAATGGGAAACCTATTCCCGAAGACGAACTGCAAAAGCTCGTTCCGAAATGGAATATGATGCCTGTTTTAATGAAGCAATGATTTCATCGGCGTGAGTAAAGAACCGTTGCCCGGCGGCGGAAATGCAAAAGCGGCTGAAGTTATTCTATCTCCAGACGCTTTTGCATTCTCACCGCTAAGCAAGGCCCTACATATGAATCGCCCGGTTGCCCGTAGCCGCCAGGCACGCCTCCTTCATGGCTTCGGCATACGTGGGGTGCGAGTGGCTCATGCGGGCCACGTCCTCGGCAGAGGCGCGGAACTCCATGGCCGTCACGGCTTCGGCGATGAGGTCGGCGATGCGGGGGCCAATCATGTGGACGCCCAGGATTTCGTCGGTCGTGTGGTCGGCCAGCACTTTCACGAAGCCGTCGGTGTCGCCGCTGGCGCGGGCGCGGCCACTGGCCTTGAAGGGGAAGCTGCCGACTTTGTAGGCCCGGCCGTCGTGCTTCAGTTGCTCTTCGGTGAAGCCCACGCCGGCCACTTCGGGCCAAGTGTACACCACGCCGGGGATGAGCAGGTAGTTGATGTGGGGCTTCTGGCCGGCGATGGTTTCGGCCACGAACACGCCTTCTTCCTCGGCTTTGTGGGCCAGCATGGCCCCGCGCACCACGTCGCCGATGGCGTAGATGCCCGGCACGTTGGTTTGCAGGTGCGCATCGACCTTGATGCGGCCGCGCTCCTCCATTTCGATGCCGGCGGCTTCCAGGTTCAGGCCCGCCGTGTAGGGCGAGCGGCCCACGGCCACGAGGCAGTAGTCGCCCTCAAACTGCACCTCCTCCCCTTTTGGGTTGGTGGCGCTCACCGTCACGACGTCGCCAGCGCGGACGGCGCCGGTGACTTTGTGGCTCATAAAAAACTGGATGCCGATTTTGCCCAGCACCCGTTTCAGCTCCTTGCCTAGGCTCAGGTCCATGGTCGGGATGATGCTGTCGGTGTACTCGACGATGCTCACTTTGGTGCCCAGGCGGGCGTACACCGAAGCCAGCTCCAGGCCAATGACGCCGCCGCCCACCACCACCATGCGGCCCGGCACCTCACGAATGTTTAGGGCCTCGGTGCTGGTGATGATGCGCTCCTTGTCGTGCTGGATGAAGGGCAGCACCGTGGGCTTGGAGCCGGTGGCGATGATGACGTTTTTGGTTTCGATGGTGTGGGCCTCGCCGCCGCCGGTGGGCGCGATGCTGAGGTGGGTAGCGTCCACAAAGGAGCCCACGCCCGCCAGCACCTCGATTTTGTTCTTCTTCATCAGGTAGCCGATGCCGTCCACGTTGGCCTTCACCACACCGGCCTTGCGGTCCATCATCTGGGGCATATTCACCCGCAGGTTTTCGAGGTCGATGCCGTGCTCGGCGAACGTCGAATGGGCGTTGTGGTAGTGTTCGGAGCTGTCGAGTAGGGCCTTGCTCGGAATGCAGCCCACGTTGAGGCAGGTGCCGCCCAGGGTGGGGTATTTCTCGATGAGGGCCGTTTTGAGGCCGAGCTGGGCGCAGCGGATGGCGGCCACATACCCGCCGGGGCCGGAGCCGATGACGGTAACGTCGTATTGGTTCATGGGAGGCAAGTTTTTATTCAACGGGAAAGCTGGTGTGGGGCGCTGGGTTTAGTTCCAGGCAAGCCGCTTCGGGGTCCAGCAAGAAGCGGTGGATGAGGGGCTGATGCAGGCGCAGTTGGGTAATCAAATTCAAAAGCGAACAGTTGCCCAACCGCAAATAAACGACTTTGGGTGGGTGCCCCCGAAGCAACGACATCTGCTCGAAGTCGGCGTCGCGGGTCAGAATGGCAAAGCTGTTGCGCTGCGCCCACTGCCAAATCAGGTGGTCGTTCGCTTCAAGCAACTTCGCGTCCTTAACGTGGCAACTGCCGGGATAATCGGCCAACAGGGCCGGCAGCAGTCGAAACGTGACGTTTTCGTCGAGCAAGAGCTTCATGTCGAGCAAGAGCTTCATGCCGTCCAGCGCATGGTGCGGCCGTCCACGTCGGCGGCAAAAGCCAGGGCCGCCCGAATGTCCGGCTTGGTAAGTTCGGGGAAGTCGTAGATGATTTCGTCTTCCGACATACCGGCTGCCAGCCAGCCCAGTACGTCGTACACCGTAATCCGCAGCCCCCGGATGCAGGGCTTGCCGCTCCGTTTGCCGGGTTCGATGGTGATGATGCGGCGGTAATCGACGGGGGCCAAATCTTCCATAAGCAACGCGGTTGGCGCAAAATTGTGAGGCCACGCCCAACCCGCCCGTAAAGATAACCGTTGGCGGGGCGGCCCCGAAGGCCTAACCGGCGTTTGGGGGCTTCCGCCGCCCCGCCGCCGTAGGTTTGCCCGTTCTTAACGCCGTTCTCATGCCCACTACCAGTGCCTCGCGGGGTGCCTTATTTGCCGCCTTTGCGGCCGTTTACCTCATCTGGGGCTCCACTTATTTGGTGATGAAGTTTGCCGTGGCCACCATGCCGCCGCTGCTGATGGCCGGCACCCGCTACGCGCTGGCGGGCGGGCTGCTGTACGGGTTTTTGCGCGGGCGCGGGGTGCCGGCCCCCACCGGGCGGGGCTGGGGGTTCGCGGCCGTTATCGGGGTGTGCTTGCTGGAGTTTGGCAACGGGGGCACCACGTTTGGGGTGCTGTACTTGCCCAGCGGCACCACGGCGCTGCTGGTGGCGGCGGTGCCCATGTTTCTGGCGGTGCTGGGCTGGCTGAGCGGGGTGAGTGCGCGGCCCCGGCCGCTGGTGTGGGCCGGGCTGGCGGTGGGCCTGACGGGGATGTACCTGCTGGCGGCGCACCCTTCAGCGGCCCCGGTGCAGCGGCCGGGGCACACGGGGCTGGGCGTGGGGCTGGTGCTGCTGGCGGCGCTGGTGTGGTCGGTGGGCTCGCTCTACTCGAAGGGGCACCAGCCGGCCCCGTCGCCGTTTTTGTCGGGGGCCATGCAAATGCTGTGCGGCGGGGCGGCCATGCTGGTGCTGGGCCTGCTGCGGGGCGAAGCGGCGGGCTTCGCGCTGGCGCAGATTTCGGCCAAGTCGTGGCTGGCCTACGGGTACTTGGTGACGGTCGGCTCCATTGTGGCCTTCACGGCCTACATCTGGCTGCTGCGCAACGTGGAGCCCGCCCTGGCCGGCACCTACGCCTTCGTGAACCCCGTGGTGGCCGTGCTGCTGGGCTGGGCCTTCGGGGGCGAAACCCCGCACCCGGAAATGCTAGGCGGCGCGGGGCTGATTGTGTTGGCCGTGGGTCTGGTGGTGCTGGGCGGCCGGCAGAAAAAAACACTCCAGACCGAAGAAAGAACGACGTAAGCCTGACTTCACCGAAGCAGGAACCCATAGCCCGGCACCGTTTCACAAAAAACGCCATCCCGGAGCGGAATGGCGTTTTTGAGCAATAATTCAGCAGAGTTGCCCGGCACTACACTCCCAGCAGCAAGCGGGTCGGGTCTTCCAGCAACTCCTTCACCCGTACCAGGAACGACACGCTTTCGCGCCCGTCAATCACGCGGTGGTCGTAGCTCAGGGCCAAGTACATCATCGGGCGAATGACGACCTGCCCGTTTTCGGCCACCGGGCGGGGCACGATGTTGTGCATCCCCAAAATGGCCGATTGCGGGGCGTTGATGATGGGCGTGCTCATCATCGAGCCGAAAATGCCGCCGTTGGTGAGCGTAAACGTGCCGCCCGTCATCTGCTCGATGGTGAGCTTGTTGTCGCGGGCCAGCCCGGCCAAGCGCACCACTTCCTTCTCGATGCCGTCGAACGAGAGCAACTCCGCGTTGCGGATGACCGGCACCACCAGCCCCTTGGGGGCCGACACGGCGATGCTGATGTCGCAGAAGTCGGAGTACACGATTTCGCCGTTGTCAATCTGGGCGTTCACGGCGGGCCACTCCTGCAAGGCCACGCACACGGCCTTCGTGAAGAAGGACATAAAGCCCAAATTCACCCCGTTTTTCTCCTTGAAACGGTCCTTGAACTTGGCCCGCAAGTCCATGATGGGCTGCATATTGACCTCGTTGAAGGTCGTGAGCATGGCCGTCTCGTTCTTCACCGACACCAGGCGGCGGGCCACGGTTTTGCGGAGGTTGCTCATGCGCTCGCGGCGCTGGGTGCGGGTTCCTGAACTGTTGGCTGTTGGCTGTTGGCTGTTGGCCTGGGCAGCGGGCGCGGCGCTTGCGGCGGCAGCGGGCACGGCCGGGGCAGCCTGCGGCGCGGGCGCGGTGGCCGGTTTGGCCTGGGCGTTTTGCGCGTCCTCCTTCGTGATGCGGCCGTCGCGGCCGGTGCCGTTCACGTCGGCGGGCCGGATACCTTTTTCGTCCAAAATCTTGCTCGCCGCCGGCGAGGGCACGCCCGTGGCGTAGCTCGTGCCACTGGCCGAAGCTGCCGCCGGCTGGCTCATCGCCACGGCCGGGGCCGCCGCTGCTGCCGGAGCTGTTGCACCGGCCGCCGCCGCGCCGCCGCCCTCAATTCGCGCAATGAGGGCCCCGATGGCGATGGTTTCGCCTTCGGCCACGGCGTGGCGCAGGGTGCCGCTGGCCTCGGCGGGCAGCTCAATCGTGGCTTTATCGGATTCCAGCTCGGCGATGATTTCGTCGCGGCTTACCGTGGCACCGTCGGCCTTGAGCCACTTGGCCACGGTCACTTCGGCAATTGATTCGCCCACGGCCGGGATTTTCATCTCGACGGTGGCCGCGCCGCCGCCGGCGGATGCCGGAGCCGCCGGGGCGGCGGGCTGGGCAGCCCCGGCCCCGGCGGGCACGGCCGGGCTGGCGGTGCCGCCCTCGGGTACGCCGCCGTAGCCGGCTTGGTCGCTGGCGGCGGGGTTTTGGGCACCCTGGGCAACGGGGTCGGCGGCCGGGGCTGGCGCAGGTGCCGTAGCGGGGTTGCCTGCCCCGTCCAGCTCCGCAATCACGGCCCCGATGCCGATGGTTTCACCCTCGGCCACCCGAATTTTGAGGATGCCGTCGGCCTCGGCGGGCAGCTCAAAGGTGGCCTTGTCCGACTCCAGCTCGGCGATGATTTCGTCGCGCTTCACGGCCGCGCCGTCGGCCTTGAGCCACTTGGCGATGGTGACTTCGGTGATGGATTCGCCGACGGCGGGAATTTTGATTTCGGTGGGCATGAGTGCGAAAAATCGTTAGTAAAAAATTAAAAATCAGCCGAGTGCGGCCACAATCACGGAACGAAGACGCTCACGCAACAAGTAAGCAAAACCCAACAACTGACTGACTGGCAACTCGTCAGGGTCGGAGTCCTGTGGGTAGCGCCACACCACCGCGAAGGGAATCAGGGTGGCGGCTGCCGCCAGTTCGACGGTCGAAAACTGAACTGCTGGGTGCAAAGCGCTCAGCAATTGCAGCAAATCGTGGGTACGGGCAAACGGCAACCCACAAATAGCGAGCACTGCTTTGGCGTACTTCTCAATTGCCTGCTGGGCGTTGAAACCCACCCGCCGGTAGTGGCGGGGCACCGGGGCCAGGCGTTCGGCGGCATCAAGGTCGCCGTCGGCGATTTCGAGCCACTCCCGCACAGCGTGTTCGAGGGCGGCATTAAGCAGCGGCATACAGCAGACGGCCTTGTTCAAGGGCCGTATATTCGACAACAAACCGGTTTTGGCGCACCCGTGCCTCCTCCGTGGCATTCAACACCAACACGTCCATCGGCGGATTGTCGAGCGCGTAAGCAGCCATTCGTACTTCCACCTGCCGCGCTATTTTGGGGCGTTGGTCCGATTCTTTTATGATAAGAAGGTCCAGGTCCGAATCCTCCGTTGGCACTCCGTAGGCGTATGAGCCGAACAGGATAATCCTGTCGGGCTGGTAGCCTTCGACGATGCGGGCCACAACGGCCTGGATTTGGGCTTCGGATATCATTGGCAAGGCAAGTTATTGACTATTTAACACTGAATCAGACCAAGCCAGCCATCGCCAGCGGCCGTAGCAACGAGCGAAACCGCTGGGCCATCGCCACCAAATCGGCGGAGGTGTAGTCGGGGTCTTCTTCTATTTCGTAGCGCCACTCCACGGCAAAATTCTGGAGAAAAGCAGCAGCGGCCTTGTCGGCCTCACTCAATTCAATGATTGAGCTTTCGACCAGTGGCAGTAGCAATTTTACCAACACATGAATGAACGGCGCGGGCAGTTGGTGGGCCAACAGCGCTGCCTTGGCATATTTTTCGGTGGCCTGCTGGCAATCGAACCCGATGTTTTCATAAAGATGTGGCGTGTGCCTGACCGACGATTCGGCCAGCTCCATGTTTCGGTCGGCGGTTCGTAACAGCATGGTTATCCGCCGTTGTACGGAAGAGTCAGGCTGCATACAGAAGTCGGCCTCGTTGTTCGGCCTGGGTTTCTACTGACTGAAAAATACCCGCCGCCTTCGCCATTTCAGCCGGTGTGCGAATTAAAATATCCATCGCCGGAAACGCCGAATCCCACAGATGCTTCCACACCGCCACCGTTCGCTCCGAGCGTTTTACTTCGGCGTTCTGCTTGATAATCAGCAAATCCAGGTCGCTGCTTTCCGTAGGAGTACCGTAAGCGTACGAGCCGAACAGGATAATCCTATCGGGCTGGTAGCCTGCGACGATGCACGCCACGACGGCCTGGATTTGCGCTTCGGTTATCACTGATTTTAAAGCTGATTTTTGATGATTTTGCTGATTGTTGCGTCGAGCAGCTCCAGGCCGAAGCTAACAGCTAACAGCTAACAGCTTAAAAAAACTACTCCTGCTTCTTCGCTACCTCGGCGGTGCCCTTTACGTTGGCATCGGCCACGGCTTCTTTGGGTTTGTCGAAGGCACGGCCCACGAGGTCGAGCTGCTCTTTGATGTGGATTTTGTTGTAGCCCGTGGCGGGCGAGGCGGAGGGTTTGCGGGCCACTACTTCGTCCAGCTCGCGGCGCAGGAAGCGCAGCAGGAAGTTCCAGTAGCCCATGTTTTCGGGTTCTTCCTGCACCCA
>JANYFQ010000023.1 GCA_025362615.1 Hymenobacter sp.
GACGAAGCCCTCTGGGCGATTCGTCCGACCACTCTGCTACCGCTTTGTGCTACTCCAGCACCACTTTGCGGGTCAGTACTTCGCCGCCCAACGCTACGCGCAGCGTGTAGATGCCCGCCGCTAGCCCACGGGTCGAAAGCGAATATTCGTTCAGCCCGGCCGCTATTTCTTGCGGCCGCGTGGTTTGGCCCAGCGCGTTAATCAGCAACGCCGTAGCCGCCGCGTGGCCCGCTGGCAGGCGCAGGCGCAGCACACCCGTGCCGCTGGGGTTGGGGTAGACTTGCAGCGCCGCCGCCTCGGTTTGGGCGCGGCTGCCCACCAGGCCCGCCGCCGTGGCGCAGAGCGTAAACGGCCCCAGCGGGTCGTTGAAATTAGCGCCGTGAACGCGCAGGTAGTACGTAGTGCTGGCCACGAGGGTGCTCACGTTCAGGTCGGCGGCGGCCTGGTTGGTGCCGTTGCCCGCGCAGGCCACGCTGATGAACGGCCCGGCGCAGCCGTTGCCGGTGGTGGGGTTCACGCGCAGCAGCTGCACACGGGCGGCGGCGTTGCCCGTCACGCTGAAGCGCAGCGAAGTGCTGCCGGGGCCGCTGGCGCGGGTCGTGACGCTGAACCACACGTCTTTGGGGTTGATGTTAGCTCCCATGCAAGCCCCGGCCGACGTGCTGGGGCTGGTGGTGACGGTCGCGCCCGCGCTGCTGAAATTTTGCGGGGCGCACGGCCCGGTCAGGGGCAGCACCACGGCGTTGCAGGGGTCGTCGTTGGCGGGGGCGGTGCTGAAGGCCAGCGGCCCGGCGAATTGGCTTTGATTGCCGGGGCCGCAAAGCTGGGCCACGTAAAACTCGTAGGCCGTGCCGCCCGTCAGGGTAGTCAGCACCAGCGGGCTGCTGGCGTTGGGCACGGCCGTGCCGCCGCCCGTGGCGGGGTCGAACCCGGCCGGGCCGTACACGAGGGTGTAGCTGCCGCTGCCAGCAGACGTGTAGCCCAGCGTAGCGCCGGTGGCCGTAATGGCCGTGGCCGTGAGGCCCGTGGGCGGGGCGCAGGCAGCCGGGCCGACGACCGTGAGCACGAAGTCTTTGGTTTCGCCGCTGGCGAAGTTGGTGCAGGCATCGGCCGCGCCGTTGGTGTTGGCGCTTTGGCGGCTCCGCACGCGCAGGCCGGTTTGGCCCGGCACGGCCCCGGCGGGCACGGCCAGGGCCACGGTGGCCGTGCCGTTGGCCGGGTTGCTCACGCTCACCTGCACCCACTCGCTGGCCTCGAACACGAAGTTGTGGTTCCAGTCGGCCCACGCCGATAGAATGCTGCTGCCGGCCGTGCTCACGCTCAGCGGGTAGCTGCTGCCCTGGGCCACGCGGCCGGTGGCCGGAAACGCGGCCGGGTAGCTGGTGTAAGCATCAGTGCCGACCGCCGTGCAGCTCAGGTTGCGGGCGTTGAGGCCGCTGCCGCCCAGCACCACGGCCGTGATGTCGAACGGCCCGCATCCGCCGCCCAGGCCGCTGGCGCAGTACACGGCCCGCGCCGTGACGAAGCTGGTGGTGGCCGCCGGCGAGGTGCTGCCCCCGCACTGCCCGGTGAGGGTGACGGCGTAAGTCGTGTTGGGCAGCAAGCCCGAGAGCGTAAACGGCGACGCACTACCCGCTGGTAGGTTGACGGTAGCGACTGCGCCGCCCGCCGGCTGGTACGTCAGCACGTAGCCGGTGGTGCCGCCCGTGGTTTGGAACGTGAGCACCACCGAGCTGGCCGACACCGAAGCCACGGCCAAATTACGCACCCCCAAACATCCGCCGGTGGGCGGCGAAAACGCGTAGGTCTGCCCCGCCGCCGGGGCCGTGGTGATGGTCGTGGTTTCGGTGGCGTTGCTGGCCACGGGTGCGGCCGAGGTGTTGTTCAAACTCACAAACTCGGAGGGCGTGGTGCCTGCCGTGCCCCCGGCCAGCCCGATGCTGGCCCCGAAGCTCGGCCCGGTGCTGGGCGCGGCGGCCTCGGGCCGATAGACGTACTCGATGCGGTTGGAGCCTTCGTAGAGCTTCACCTGAAACGAAATGCTGGGCGCGGCCGCCGCGTAGCTCCACTTCCAGTTCAGCCACTCGAACGTGAACACCTGGTTGGGGCTGGTGCCGGTGGTGGTGTAGCTCGCGCGGGAAGTGGTTCCGGCCCCGCTCAAATCGTCCCACAACGGGGCCAGCAGGGGCTTGTCGGGTACGCCGTTGGTGCCACTCAACGCGTTGCCCACGTTGTAGGTCGCGTTGGCATTGAAAGAGAGAAAACCGTTCGAACACGCCTTCACGCCGGTGTAGCTGATGCCGTCGAAAACGAAGGCAAAGTCCAGCGGCAGCAATGTCGGGCCGGAGGTCG
>JANYFQ010000044.1 GCA_025362615.1 Hymenobacter sp.
GGCTTTTTTTCGCCGCCCGCCCGCTTCGGGTAGCCGGTCAGAGGGCCTGAGAAAAGCGGGCGGGCGGCGAAAAAGCCGCCCGCCCGCACCGCCCACGGCCAAAATCGACTTTTTATTCAAAATCTTCCATCATGCTACACAACGACCTTTTTCTCCGCGCCGCCCGTGGCGAAGCCACCGAGCGCACTCCCGTGTGGCTCATGCGGCAGGCCGGCCGCATCCTGCCCGAGTACCGCAAGCTGCGCGGCAGCCTCTCGGGCTTTAAGGAGTTGGTGGAAACGCCCGCCCTGGCGGCCGAAGTCACCATTCAGCCCGTCGATGCACTGGACGTGGACGCGGCCATTATCTTCTCCGACATCCTCGTCGTGCCCGATGCCATGGGCCTGCCCTACGAGATGGTGGAGGCGCGGGGGCCGCTGTTCCCGAACGTCATCCAAAGCGCCGCCGACGTGGACAAGCTCCGCATCGCCGACCCGCACGAACACCTGGGCTACGTGCTCGAAGCCCTGCGCATCACCAAAAAAGCCCTCAACGGGCGGGTGCCGCTCATCGGCTTCGCGGGGGCACCGTGGACGATTCTGGCCTATATGGTGGAGGGCCACGGCTCCAAAACCTTCAGCAAAGCCCGCCGCCTGCTCTACCAGGACCCCGCCCTGGCCCACCGGCTGCTGGAGAAAATAACGGCCACCACCATCGCCTACCTGCAAGCCCAGGTAGCGGCCGGGGCCGACGTGGTGCAGGTGTTCGACTCCTGGGCGGGCATCCTGCCGCCGGCGCACTACACCGAGTTTTCGGCCCGCTACATCGGCCAGATTTGCGCCGCGCTGGCCCCGCTCGCCCCGGTGACGGTGTTTGCCAAGGGCGCGTGGTGGGCCGTGCCCGAATTTGCCGCCATGCCCTGCCGCACCCTCGGCCTGGATTGGCAGCAGCACCCGGCCGCCGTGCGGGCCGCCGCCCCCGGCCGCACCCTGCAAGGCAACCTCGACCCGGCTGCCCTCTACGGCACTCCGGCCCAGGTGCGGGCCGCCACCCAAACCATGCTGCGGCAGTTTGCTGGTGGCCCCCACATCGCCAACCTCGGCCACGGCGTGTACCCGGACACCAACCCCGACAACGTGCGGGTTTTTGTGGAAACGGTGAAGGCGTGGGGGGGACAGTAAATTTGAAGCATTAACCCCGCGACCATGCCGCCGGAAACCCCTTTCGAGCATCCCTTCATCCCGCTGATTTCCGACTACGGCTTCAAAGCCACGTTCGGCAACGAGCACAAGACCCTGTTTTTGCGCCGGGCCTTGCAGGCGCTCGTTCAGTCGGAAGTGCCCATCGTGCGGGTTGATTTTCTGCCCAACGAAATCCGCCGCCTCAACCCCGACAACCGGGGCGGCGTGTACGACTTGGCTTGCGTGGACGAGCAGGGCCAGCACTTCATCGTCGAAATGCAACTCAGCGAGTACCCCGAATTCATCCAGCGGATGAAGTTTTATTCGCTCTACCGCTTCAACACGCTGGTGAAGAAGGGCGACTACTCGTTTGCCAACCTGCCCCGCATTTACTACATTGGCATCATGGGCAGCGTCATGTTTCCCGACATTGCCGGGTGTTACAACGTGGCCGCCCTCCGCAACCAGACCGGCGAACTGATGGACGACCAAACCACGTTCATCACCGTCGAACTGCCCAAGTTCACCAAGTCAGCGGCAGAAATAGTCACCCCACTCGATACGCTGCTCTACACCATGAAAAACCTGCACACCGCCCCCGCCGACCCCCGTGAGTGGCCCGTCTTCTGGACCGAAGACTGGATAAAAGAGGCCATGGAAGAACTCGACCGCCGCAACATGGACCCCGAAGAACTGCTGGTGTTCGAGATGACCCTGGCCCGTAACGCCCACATCATGTACAACGCCAAACGGCAACTGGAGAAAGCAACGACCGACGGCCTGGAACTGGGAACGCAGCAGTCAGCCACCAAAACTGTTCGCACCCTGCTGAAAATGAACCTGCTTTCGGTGGAACAGATTGCCGAAGCGGCCAACGTCAGCCCCGATTTCGTGCTGGCAATTCAGGCCGAAGACCGGACTTGAGTACCGCCGGTGCTGCCGGCACCTGACCAGTGTACCCCGCGCTAATGCCCGATTCAACCCCGCTCCCACCCGACCCAAACGCTGAACCCAACGCTGCCCGCGCTGGCTTTTTTACACTCGAAATCCTGCTGGGCGCGGCCGTGTTTGTGGCGGCCTTCGCGGCGTTTTTTTACCTGGCGCGCACCGTGTTCGGGCAGCCCAGCGTGGCCCTCGACACTTGGGCGTTTTCCCTGGCCGACCGCTGCCGGGCGGCGCTGCCGGCCCTCACGCCGCTGGTGTACGGCGTCACGTTTTTTGGGTCGCTCATGTTTTTTGTGCCCGCCAGCCTGCTTGCGCCCTACTGGATGCGCCGCCGGGGCTACGGCCAGCACGCGCTGGCGCTGCTGCTGGCCATGGGCGGCGGCTGGGCCTTGAACGAGCTGCTGAAGGCGTATTTCCAGCGGCCCCGGCCCACGTCGGCGCTGCTGTACCAATATGGGCTGAGCTTTCCGAGCGGGCACGCCATGATGAGCACGGCTTTTTACGGCTGCCTGGCTTGGTTGCTGGCCCGCGAGTACGGCCGCTGGGGCTGGGCCACGGGGCTGCTGGCCTGGGCCGGGCTGGTGGGCCTGACGCGGGTGTATTTGCACGTTCATTACTTTACCGACGTGCTGGCGGGCTACACTGGCGGGGCGGCGTGGCTGCTGCTGCTGCGGGCGGCGCTGCGGCTGGCGGCCAAAACCCGGCAGTAGCCGGCCACAGGACGGGCAGCAAGTTGTTTTTTTAGGGTTGCGAAGTTGGGGGCCAAAACCGGAAAAGCGCCATTTGGCGGGGACAACGGCACTATTCTACCAACAACCGGCGGCGGCGCGGGCGGCGGCGGGTTGCGCTTTGCCGGGTTTGGGTGCAAATTAGCAGCCCCGTTGGTGGCTGGTGCCGCCGACCGGGTTTTTCGTCACGCTTTTTAGCCCTGCGTCGTGCCTTTGCTGCTACCCCTGCCCTGGCGGCCGACCGTGCTGGTCGGCCTGTTTTTGTTCGCGTTGCTGGGCCTGGGCCGGCCTTTGGCGCAGGCCCAGGGCTGGACGGGCCTGGCCACCTCTAACTACAGCGGCCCCCACGGCGCGTACTGGAACCCGGCCAGCCTGGTTGATTCGCGCTACAAATTTTACGTGAGCCTGGGCGGGGCCGATGTCAATTTCTACACCAACTACCTCACCGTAAAAGCCCCTTACACGCCCTGGCAAGTGGTGCGCGGCACGGTGGGCAACGAGCACCGCGACGAGCGGGGCAACGTCGTGTTCCGCGAAAGCTACCTGCAGGAGCAGGCCCTCGACGGCCGCGCCAAGCTCGCCACGGCCAGCGCCGAAGTGCGCCTGCCGGCCCTGCAAATCAGCCTGGGGGCGCGGCACACGCTGGCCCTGGGCAGCCGGGTGCGCGGCTTCGTGCAGGCCACCAACGTGAGCGAGCCCGTGGCCCGCCTGGCCCGCTACGGCTTCGGCGCGGCCGACGGCCTGCAACTGGCCAGAAAAGTGCTTTCCGACAATGCCTTCAACGTCGGCATCAACGCCTTTCAGGAAATTAACCTCAGCTACGCCTACGCCTTCGACCCCAACGACGAGCACGTATTTGCCGGCGGCGTCACGGCCAAGTACCTCGTGGGGCTGGCCTCGGCCTACATCAAAAACGAGGGCGTGGACTACCAGGTGTACGGGGGCGACAGCATCCAAATCCGCAGCCGCGACCTGGGCTACGGCTACACCGATTACCGCTACTACGACCGCGCCAGCTTCAAACTCGCCGACCTCTACGGGGCCAACCGTCTGGGGCGCGGCGCGGGCCTCGACGTGGGCCTGAGCTACGAATGGCGGCCCAAATTTGCCAATTACAACGCCAAGCTTGACGGGGCCGACTACACCGACCACACCCAAAACAAGTACCGCCTCAAGCTGGGCCTGGCCCTCGTGGACGTGGGCCTGATTCAGTACGACAACCCGGCCTACACCCGGCAGTCGGGCATCAACGGCATCACCAACGTGCAGTGGGGGCAGCTCGACACCATCAAGTACCGCGGCCTGGATGGGTTCGACAACCTGGTGCAGCGCGTGGTGGTGCTCAACGACCGGGGGCGCAAGTTTACCAGTACCCTGCCCACGGCCCTGCATTTTACGGCCGACTACCGCCTGCGCCCGCACCTCTACGCCGGCCTGGCCTGGACCCAGAACGTGGTGCCGCTCGCCGCCCTCGGGGCCCGCACCGTGAGCGCCCTGGCCCTGCTGCCGCGCTTCGAGCACAAGTACGCCGAAGTGGCCGTGCCCGTGCTGCTCGCCAACAACTACCGCACCCTGCAAGTGGGGGCCATGCTGCGGCTGGGGCCCCTCACGGTGGGCTCCGACAACCTCGGCGGCCTCTTTGGGGCCACCGCCCTCACCGGCTACGACTTTTACGCCGCCCTGGGCTGGGGCCTCTTCAAGAAGCGCCCCAAAGACCGCGACCGCGACGGCGTGAGCGACAAACTCGATATGTGCCCCGACGTGAAGGGAACCTGGGAATTTCGGGGCTGCCCCGACCGCGACAACGACCACGTGCGCGACAAGGACGATAAATGCCCCGACACCCCCGGCCTCAAAACCCTGCACGGCTGCCCCGACCGCGACGGCGACCGCGTGGCCGACGACGACGACCAGTGCCC
Organism: Hymenobacter sp.; assembly: GCA_025362615.1. Lineage (GTDB taxonomy): Bacteria > Bacteroidota > Bacteroidia > Cytophagales > Hymenobacteraceae > Hymenobacter. Next base: position 4,753 of record JANYFQ010000044.1, read on the forward strand.
CGACGAGTCGGGCCTCAAAGCCCTGGCCGGCTGCCCCGACCGCGATGCCGACGGCCTGCGCGACCAGGACGACCAGTGCCCCGACCTGCCCGGACCCCTGGAGCTGGCCGGCTGCCCCGACACCGACCTCGACCACGTAACCGACCCCCTCGACGGCTGCCCCACCCAGGCCGGCCCCCCGGAAAACAAGGGCTGCCCCTACCCCGACCAGGACGGCGACACCGTGCTCGACAAGGACGACCGCTGCCCCACCCAGCCCGGCCCCGCCGCCAACCAAGGCTGCCCCGTGGAAGCCGCCCCCGCCCCCGCCGGCGATGCCGACCAGGACGGCACCCTTGACCCCGCCGACCGCTGCCCCCACACCCCCGGCCCGGCCAGCAACCAGGGTTGCCCCGTCCTCAAGCCCGCCGAGCAAAAGGTGGTGAACCGCGCCTTCGCCAACCTGCGCTTCCAGACCGGCCGCGACCTCATCCGCGCCAGCTCTCACCCCTCGCTCAACGCGCTCGGGGCCTTGCTCAAGGCCCACCCCGAATTCCGCCTCCGCCTCAGCGGCCACACCGACAACGTGGGCAAGCCCGCCGCCAACCTGCGCCTCGCCGAGCGCCGCGCCAAAGCCGTGCGCCGCTACCTCGAAGCCCACAAAGCCCCCAAAAGCCGCATCACCACCGAGTGGTTTGGCCCGCAAAAGCCCGTGGCCAGCAACAAAACCGCCGCCGGAAGGGCCAAAAACCGCCGCGTCGAAATGAAGGTGCTCTTTGACTAAAAGCACGACGCGGGCGGGCGGCGTTGTAGGCCGCCCGCCCGCTAATCGTTGAACGGATGGTTACAATCAGCGGGCGGGCGGCTGCAAAAGCCGCCCGCCCGCGTCGTTTATCTACCTTTGCGCCCCCGCCCATCTGCCCCTTTTACCATGCTTTCCCGCGCCGAATTTCCTTATTTGCAATCCTTCTTCATCAACGACGCTTACGCGGTGAAAAACCTCGCCGTGCCCATTTTTGAAGGGGCGGAGTTCAAGCATTTAATTCTGACGGGGAAGAATGGGTCGGGGAAAACGACGGTGCTGCAAGAAATTTCCCATTTAATCAATTATGATACCTTCAATCACCTCTCTGTTGCAGGCGCTATTTTTCAACTGCAAGGGAATCTTAATCGTGGCGATAGTGATGATGAAACAATGAAGGGTTGGCGGTCAGCATTGAATTTATTTAGACGTGTTACTCTTGTTTTCTCAAAAAATATTAATTCGGGCCAGAACCACTTTACCAACCTGAAGAATAAATTTGTTTTGGCCTTTTTTGAAGCCACCCGGAAAGTCATCCTCAAAGACGTTCAGACAATTACCAAAGAAGCCGACTTAATTACCCAACTCGCGCAAAATAATTCCGATAATTCCCCCGCCGCGCTCTTCAAACAATACCTCGTTAATAAAAAAGTCTTCCAGGTTTTTGACGTAATGGAAGGCAATAACGAAGTTGCCCAACAACAAGAAAAGTTTTTTGCTGAATTGGAAATAATGCTGCGCGAAATATTCGACGCGCCGCAATTAAAATTAGAATTTGTGCGCGAAAACTTCGAGTTTTATATCCGGCTCGAAGACGGGCGGCGCATTACATTTAACCAACTTTCAGCCGGTTTCTCAGCCTTTTTGAGCATCTTAACGGACTTGCTCCTCCGCACCGACATCCTCCGCAAACAAGCCAACGATTACACTTACGACCCCTGCGGATTTGTCTTCATCGACGAGCCCGAAACGCACTTGCACCTGGAAATGCAGTACCAGGTGTTGCCCTGGCTGACGCGGCTTTTTCCCAACCTGCAATTCATCGTCGCTACGCACTCGCCGGCCGTGGCTTCGAGCATCAAAAACGCCACCGTTTTCGACCTGACCACCGGGCAGGTGCTCGGCGACACGGCCGCCGGCAGCAGCTACTCGGAGCTGATGCTGACGCATTTTGGGGTGAAGGACGAGTACTCGAACGTGGCCGACGGCATTCTGGCCAGCATCAACCGCATTGTGGCGCTGCCCGACGCGGCGCAGGCCAAACGGGAGTTGCAGGCGCTGCTGGAGGCGCAGGGGCGCTTCATGTCGGCGGGCCTGCTGCTGGAGGTGGAGGCGCAATTAATTGGCTTGCAAGGAGCGTAGCAATGGTTCGCATTGCCCGCCCCGCTACCCCGCCTGCCGCACTGGCGCAGGCCACGGTGCAAAAGTTTATTGCAGCTTCGGCCGCTTACAAGGCCAACCCCGCTACGGCACCCAAGCCCAAGCGCCCGAGCGGTTACCGCACGTCGGACTTGCTGGCCGTATTCGACGCGCATTTTCACGCCAAATGCTACCTCACGGAGCAGAAATTCGGCAATTCCTACGAAATGGATGTTGACCATTTTGTGCCCGTCAGTCACGACCCCAGCCGGGTGCTGGACTGGACCAA
>JANYFQ010000053.1 GCA_025362615.1 Hymenobacter sp.
GGCTTTTTTGCCGCCCGCCCGCTTGTCGCAACTAAACCCACCACAACGCCAAGCGGGCGGGCGGCCAAAAAGCCGCCCGCCCGCGCAACCCCACCCAAAACTCGCGCAAGAGCAACAATTTAGCAATTCAACAATTTAACAATTAAAAATCAAAAACTATACGCCGCGCCCGCCGAAAAGGCGGTGGATTGCCCGATGTTGCGGCCGGCCACGTACTGGCTTACGCCCAGCGTGATGCCCAGGCCTTTGGCGATGGGCCGGAAAAAACTGACCCCAACGCGGGCGAAGCTGACGCGGGTGGCGGTAAAATCGCCGTCGAAGCCGGGCTGCAAAATGTCGGTGCCGGTGGCGGCGGATACCTGAAAATTGGCGAAGCCTTCGAGGTAAATGCGGCGGCCGGCGTAGCCGAGCTTGGCTTCGGAGAGGAAGGCGTTGGGCACGTTGCCCGAGCGCAGGCTGTAGCCGGCCTGCCCGGTGGCAAACACCCCGGAGGCCGTTTTGAGGTGCGCCACGCCGATGGCGCTCACCTTGGTGGCGCGGTTGCCGATGGCCACGATGTAGTCGATGCTCTTCTCGGATTTATAGTTGCCAACGGGCGTGCTCACCGTCACGGCCCCCAGCAAATCGACGATGCTGGCCCCGACTTCGCGGCTGACCCCCTTAAATTTTAATACTCCGCTGATGTCCTGCAAGTTGCCGCGCACATTGGTGGCCGAGCTGATGCCGAGGCTGGACAGGGCTTGGTTGTCGGCCTTGCCCGCCGAGCGAACGTAGGGCAGCGTCACGGTGGCTTCAATCTTGTCGGTCAGCCCGTAGCTGGCGTAGAGGCTGACGGAGTTGATTTGGATTTCCTTAAAGATGGGCACCCCGTCCACTTTTTCGGGCACCAGAAATACCTGTTGGTAGCTTTCGGTGGTGGCCGATACCGACACCGAGCCGTGGCCCTTGCCCGACATGAAGCCGCTGACCAGGCTTTGGGCTTGCCCAGCGCGGGCCGAAAAGAAGAGGCCGCCAAAAAGGAGCGGCGCTGCAAAGTACAAGTAGCGCATGAGTGAGGAAAGGCAAAAAGCCACCGAATGTTTTGTGTGGCGGGCGGCAGTTGAATGCAAGTTACGGCACAGGCGCGGGGCATAGATTGGGTTACGAAAACCAGAAAGCCAGAATTGGACGTAAATTCGCGCCATGCCGCAACCAACCCGGCGTTTTACCCGCCCAATGGCACCAATCACCCGATGAAAAAAAATACTCTTCCGTTTGCCGCCGCTGCCGCAGGCCTACTGCTAGCCCTGGCCGGGTGCAGCAAGCACGATGTTGTGCTGCCTTCCATCGCCAGCATTGCCGTGGCCAACCCCGATTTCCAGATGCTGGAAGACGCCGCCATTCGCGGCGACGTGGCCGTGCTGCTCTCCAACAAAGCCCCCGACGGCGGCGACTACACCGTGTTTGCGCCCACCAACGCCGCCTTCGCCCGCCTGGGCCTCAACACGGCGGCCGATTTGGGGGCGCTGGACCGGGGCTTTCTCCGCACTACGCTGTTTTACCACGTCACGGGCGGGCGCGTGGCCGGCGCGGACCTGGCCGCTGGTAGTTCCACGCCCTCGGCGGTGGGGGCTACCATCACGCGGCGCATCATCGTGCGCGGGGCCGACAAGTACGTGAACGGCTCCAAAATTCTGGCCACCGACGTGCAGGCCGCCAACGGCCTCGTGCATCCGATTGATAAGGTGCTGCTGACGGGTGGCGGCAATATTGTTCAAACGGCCATCGCCGTGGCCGAGGGAAAGGTATTTGTACAGCCCGAGCTGACATTGCTCGTGGCGGCGGTGGTCCGCAGCGGCCTGGTTACTACGCTGAGCGACCCCACGGCCTCGTTTACAATTTTCGCGCCCACCGATGCCGCCTTTCGGGCCTTTGGGGCGGCGGCGGGTATTCCGCTCAATACAACCACTGAGGTAGGCAATGCCGACCCGGCCACGTTGCGGGCCGTGCTGCTCAATCATGCCCTGGGCGGCGGGAAGTTTACGCCCGAGCTCAACCCTGGCAGTAGCGCCATCACGACCACAGCAGCGGGCGGGCTTTCGCTCACGATTGGCGGCTTTGAGGGCGGGGTAGAAACGGTGAAAGGCCCCAACAACGCCACCCCGGCCACGATGGCCATCCCCGATGTGCATTGCACCAACGGCGTGGTCCACATCATCAACAAAGTGCTTAACTAATAGCAAGACTGGGAAGGTAAACGGGCCATTGGCCGATAAAAAACAGGGGTTGAACTTGTTGTGCTGGTTGCAGCGTCCGTTGTTGCTCATCTTTGCCTCCGCCAAACACAATCACCGTTGGCAACGGTTATACGGCGGTCACCTCCGCTTTTAGATGATGAAAACAACTTTTGTGCGCCCTTTGCTGGGCGCGCTCGCCGCTGCGCTGGCCTTTGGAATAACACTGCAGCCAGCGGCTGGCCAATCAGCCAGCCGCCGGCCGCTCGAAGGCATTTGGCGCGGGCAGTGGCTCGCCGCCACCGGCCCCCAGGAGGTGGTGCTGACCGTGATTGAGCGCAACGGCAACCGCCTGACCGTGCTGGACGTGCCCGCCCAAAACCTGCGCCAAATCCCGGTTCGTACGACCCTGCGGGCCGACAGCGTATTTTTTGATGCCGACCGCGTGAACCAGCATTTTGCCGGCGCTCGCGCCGCCGACGGCCAGCAGTTGCGCGGCTCCTGGCGGCAAGGCATTGCGGTCAAGCCCCTGGTGTTGCAGTTCGGTGGGGTGAGCGACGTGATGCGCAAGGTACTGGTGGCCGCCCCGCCCTACCGGGCGACCGCCGCCCTGGTTACAGCTGCCGACCAAGTGAGCCTGGCCGGCACCCTTAACGTGCCCGAGGGCGCGGGGCCCTTCCCGGCCGTGCTGCTGCTGAGCGACATGGGGGCCGACGACCGCGATGCCCGAAGTGGCGACTACCAGTTGCTGGGTTCCTTGGCCGACTACCTGGCCCGGCAGGGGTTTGCCGTGCTGCGGCTCGACGACCGGGGCGTGGGGCAGTCGGGCGGCTCGGCGGCCACTGCCACCGTGGCCCAACGCGCCGCCGATGCCACCCAGGCGTTGAGTTGGCTCCGCACCCAGCCCCGGCTCGATGCCACCCGCGTGGGCATTGTGGGGCACGGCGAGGGCGGCAATGTGGCCCTGCTTGCGGCGGCGGCGATGGCGACACCCGCGTTTGTGGTGGCGGCCGGGGCCAGCGGGCAGCCCGGTGCCACCCTGCTGGCTGCCCAGCCCGTGATGTATGGCAAAGAGCTGGGCCGCGATACCACCGAGGTTGCCCGCCAGCGCCAGCGCCGCGCGGCCCAGTACCAGGCCAAAGTAGAAGCCGCCACCATGCGCCGCGAGGGGGCCAACTCCGCCCAAATCGAAACCTACCTCGACCAACAGCGCCTGCGCCAGAAAATGGCCGACCGCAAGTACCTTGATGGCACCTTCAAGCACCAGAAGGCCATGCTCGACATCGTGCGCCAAACCGCCGACCCCGGCCTGGCCCAAACCATCGTCACTAACATGATGCGGCAGCGTTACCCCAACCTGCCCCCAGCCGATGTGCAAACCACGGCCCGGCAGCTTACCACGCCGGCTTATAAGGATTACCTGACCTTCGACCCCCTACCTACACTGGCCAAAGTGCAGTGCCCCGTGCTGCTGCTCTACGGCTCCGACGACCAGCAGGTGCCCGCCGCGCCCAACGCCGAATTGCTTCTGAAAGGACTGAAAGCCAACAAAGCGGCGACGTTGCGCCGCCTCCCCGGCGTGAACCATGCCCTGCAAGCCCCCGAAGACGAGTGGCTCTTCACCGACGGTCGCCCCCAGCCGCTCGTCAGCACCGAAGCCGAAGAAGTGCTCCGCGACTGGCTGCAAGGACTGAAATGACGCTGCGCTTAATGAGGAATGAAGAATGAGGAATTCAAGCCTGCTCCGCCAATTCCTCATTCCGCATTAAGCGCAACGCAGCGTTACAGTCCGGCCTTTTTCCGTGCCTCTTTCACCAGCTTGTAGGGAAAAAGGTAGCTGACGGTGATGGTGTTGCCGTTGGCCAGGGGGTTGTTGCGGTAGTTGTTTTTTTCGAAGGAGATGGAAGCTACGCCGGCTTCAACCTGGAAATACCACTGCGAGGCGTAGCCGTTGCGGCCCAGGCGCGGGTCGGAGAATTCGTTTTGGGGCAGGTCGCCGTTGATGATTTGGCCGTTGGAAAGGCGTACTGGCGTGAACTGCGCGTTCAGCGTTTCCTGCTGGTTGGGGTTCATCATCGTGAGGGGGCCATTTACCATGCCGTAGCCGGCACCGTAGCCGCCCGTGACGCGAAAAAACTTGGTGGCACCCTCGCCGCCGCCGTCCGAATGCACCCCCATGTGTTGGATGAGCGCCAGCAAGTCGATGCCCAGGCGCACCATGCCGCGCCCGGCCGTGCGGGTGCCGCCAAAGCGCAGGTCGGCGCTGTTTATTTCGCCGTCGCGGGGGGTGGGGTTTTCGGCGGTGGGGGCGGTACTCCAGGCGCTGCTGATGCCCAGTTGGCCGTATTCCACAAAGGCATCGGCGCTAAAGGCGTAGGTGCGCCCGCTCAGGCCCAAGCCGCCCATAACGGTGTTGCCCCGCGTGGCGTTGTTGAACCCGCCGCTGACGCGGGGCGTGATGGCCAGAAACGACTCGCCGCCGGTGACGTACATATCGAAGTCGTAGGGCGTGGAGGTGGTCGTGACGCGGTACGTGTCGTAGCTGGAGTTGGAGCTGACCAGGGTGCGCGAGGTGGAGGTATTTACGCCGTTGGCGTGGCCGTCGTAGCTCTTTTTGGGGTCGAACACGTCCCACAGCCCATCAAATTGCAGCGTAAGCTGGGGCTGAAACGTGAAGCCCTTGAGGGCGTCGTTCGGCGATTCTTCCTCGCCCAGCGTGTACACCGACTGCGCCCGTAGGTCAATCAGCACGTAAGGCAGCTGCAGGCTGAGGCCCGGCGCGGCGTACACTTGGCTGGCGGTCAGGTCGCCCATCTTCAGGTAGCTATAGCCGCCGCCCAGCACCGGCATTAGCAGGATGCCCTTGGTGCCCACCACGCGCTTGCCCAGGCCCAGCTTGCCGAGCGGAAAGCTGCCGCCCAAGTAGTACTGCGCCCCGTCCTGGGTAGCTTCGGCCGCGTCGCCACTGCCGTTGAAGCGCCCGCCGAGGTAGCCCATCTCAATCCAGTTGGTGCGGTAATGCACGCCCATCCAGGTGTTGGTGGGTTTGCTGTCGCCGGGCAGGTGCAGCGGCTTGGCCACGTTGAGGCCCACCCCCACGCGGGCGTAGCCTTTCTCGGCGGCAGTCTGGGCTTCGGCGGCGGGGGCGGCCAGCAGCGCCAGGGCGGCGGTGGCGGCAAAAAGGGAGCAGTAGAAACGGGCCATGACCAACAAATTGAGGAGGTGAAAAAAGCCCCGGTTTTGGGTGCTTTCCGATACCTCAAAGTTGGCCCTTTGCGCAGGCCGTTGTCAATCCGCACTGGCCGGTAATTTTACGGGGGCCGGGCCTCCGTGCTGGCGCGGAGGCCCGGGGCGGGGTTGGCCGCAAGCCGCTGCCCTGGCCGGGGCGCACCTGCCTTACTGCTGTTACGCGGGCTGTTTCTTGTTTCTCGTTTCTTGTTGCTTGTTGGTGGTTTCTGGGCGGTTTTTGAGGCACTAACGCAACAAGCAACGAGAAACAAGCAACGAGAAACAGCCCAAAACACAAGACGCTCGAATTGCCCGCGTAACAGCAGTGCCTTACGCTACCACTTCCACCTTCACCTTTTTGCCCTTCACCTTGGCACCTTGCATGGCGGCGAGCACGGCGGCGGCCTGGCCTTCGGGCACGGCCACGAAGCTGTAGTAGTCAAACACCTCGATGCGGCCGACGGCCTCGCGGGCCAGGCCGCCGACGGCCACAAACGTGCCCACGAGGTCGTGGGCGGATATTTTTTCGCGGCGGCCGGCCGAGATGTGCAGCGTCACCATGTTGGGGCGCGGGGCCTTGGGGGCGGCCAGCGGCAGGGGCGGGGGCGCGAGGGCGGCCCACTGCACGTCGGCGGTTTGGGGCCAGGCGGCGAGCTTGTTGCGCTCGTAGCCCGTCACGATGAGGTGGGCCGTGCCGGTGGCCCCGGCGCGGGCCGTGCGCCCGGCGCGGTGCTGGAAGGTTTCGGCCAGCTCGGGCGCGTCGTACTGCACCACGGTGTCGAGTTCGGTCACGTCGAGGCCGCGGGCGGCCACGTCGGTGGCCACGAGCACGGTGGCCGAGCCGTTGCGCAATTTCATGAGGGCCTTGTCGCGCTCGGGTTGCAGCATTTTGCCGTGCAGGGCTTCGGCGGCCAGGCCGCGCCCGCGCAGGAAGCGGGTGAGTTCCTCCACACGGTCGCGGGTGTTGGCGAAAACCAGGGCCGCGCCCGCGTCGGGTTGCGAAAGGAGGTGGTAAAGCGCGGCGGGCTTCTGCTCGGTGTTGGCCAACACGTGGCCGCGCAGGCTCAGGCCCACGGGCAGGGTGGCGGCGGCATCGCCGCCGACGTTCATCACCCGCGCCTTAGCCAGGTGCGAGCGCACGAGCGTGAGCACCTTGTCGGGCATGGTGGCCGAGAAGAGCAGCGTTTGGCGGCGCTGCGGCAGGCGGCCCACAATGGTGGCGAGCTGCTCCTGAAACCCGAGTTCGAGCAGCTTGTCGGCCTCATCCAGCACCAGCACCTTGAGCTGGTTGGGGATGATGGTGCGCCGCTCCAGGTGGTCCAAAAACCGGCCCGGCGTGGCAATGACGACGTGCGGCGCTTGCTGCATACTCTTCACTTCTTCGCGCATGGCGTGGCCGCCGTAGTAGGCCGCCACCCGCAGGTTGGGCAGGTGCTTGCCCAGGCTTTTGAGCACGGCCTGCACTTGCAGGGCCAACTCGCGGGCGGGCACCAGCACCACGGCCTGCACGGTGGCCTGCGCGGTGTCAAGCTGCTGCAACACGGCCAGGCCGTAGGCGGCGGTTTTGCCCGAGCCGGTGGGAGCCTGGCCCGCCACGTCCTGCCCCTCCAGCACGGCGGGCAGCACCAGCGCCTGCACGGGCGTGGGGATGGTGAAATTCAGTTCGGCCAGCCCCGCCAGCAAGGCCGGGGCGTGGGCGTAATCGGAAAAAACGGCGGGGGTAGGGTCGGTTGGCACCCGGCAAAGGTACGGCGGGGCGGTAGGGCGGTAGGCGAGTGGGCCGGCTCCCCTGCTTTTTCAAGGAGGGAATGCGAGCGCCGA
>JANYFQ010000068.1 GCA_025362615.1 Hymenobacter sp.
AAAAAGCCGCCCGCCCGCTAATCGTTGCGGGTTTGGACACAATTAGCGGGTGGGCAGCGGAAAAAGCCGCCCGCCCGCATCGCCTCAAAAACAAGAAACTAGAAACGTGAAATACCAACGCATTCTCCTCAAACTCAGCGGTGAGGCGCTGATGGGGCAACAGCAGTACGGCATTGATGCCGAACGACTGATGCAATACGCCACCGAAATTAAAGGCGTGGTAGCCAGTGGCTTACAAGTAGCCGTGGTGATTGGCGGCGGTAACATCTACCGGGGCGTGCAGGCCGAAGCCTTTGGCCTCGACCGTGTGCAGGGCGACTACATGGGAATGCTGGCCACGGTCATCAACTCGATGGCGTTGCAGAGTGCGCTCGAAAAGCTCGACGTGAGCACGCGGCTGTTGTCGGGCCTTACCATTCAGCGGGTGTGCGAGCCGTACATCCGGCGGCGGGCCGTGCGGCACCTCGAAAAAGGGCGGGTCGTTATTTTCGGGGCCGGCATTGGGTCGCCGTACTTCACTACTGACTCGGCGGCTTCGCTGCGGGCCATTGAAATTGAGGCGGACGTGGTGCTCAAAGGCACCCGCGTGGACGGCATTTACACTGCCGACCCCGAAAAAAACCCCGACGCGGTGAAGTTTGAAACCATCAGCTTTGACGAGGTTATCGAAAAGAACCTCAACGTGATGGACATGACGGCCTTCACGCTTTGCAAAGAAAATAACTTGCCCATCATCGTGTTCGACATGAACACGCCGGGCAACCTGGAGCGGCTGCTTGACGGCGAACCGCTGGGCACGCTCGTGAGCATGAGCGGTGCTCACGACGGGCCGAACCGCCCGGTGCTGCTGAACCCCAAACGGCTGCCGCTGCCGGCGCTGGCCGGCAATCTGCCAGAGCAAGCGTAAGGCTTTGCGTTTCTTGTTTCCTGTTGCTGGTTTCTAGTTTTGTTGAAAATTAGCTGAAAGACAAGCGGCACCCCGAACAAGAAACGAGCAACCAGAAACAAAAAAAACAAAAAAGATGGACGAAGAAATTCAGTTTTACCTCGACGACGTGCAAGAGTCGATGGGCAAGGCCCTGGCGCACCTCAACGTGGAAATGAGCCGCATTCGGGCGGGTAAGGCTTCGCCAGCCATGCTGGAGGGCCTGCGGGTGGACTACTACGGCACGGCTACGCCGGTGAGTCAGATTGCCAACGTGTCGGCCCCCGATGCCCGCTCGTTGCTGATTAAGCCCTGGGAAAAAAACATGGTGGCGGAGATTGTGAAAGCCATTCGCAACTCCGACCTGGGCCTCGCGCCGGTAGCCGATGCCGACGGTGTGCGCCTCAACATCCCGGCCATGACCGAAGAGCGCCGCCGCGATTTGGTGAAACAGGCCAAGCACGAGTCGGAAGCGGGCAAGGTGCGGGTGCGGGCCATCCGCAAAGACGCAAACGAAGCCCTGCGGAAGCTGCTGAAAGACGGCGCTTCGGAAGATGCCGTGAAGGTGGCCGAAGAAAAAGTGCAGAAAGTAACCGACAGCTCAATTGCCGAGGTCGAGAAGATTCTAGGCAAGAAAGAGTCGGAAGTTATGACGATTTGAGGCGTTGTTTCGGCTCCATTCTCTCCTTTTGGTCGTAGAAAAAGCCCCGCTGGTCGGGGCCTTTTTTATGACTTCCAGTATCCGGTGCGGGCTAACTCGGCAGCGACAGCATCGGGCACCAAATAGCGGATGCTACGGCCGAGGCGCAGGTTTTGACGAATGTAGGTGGCTGAAATGTCAAGCGTTGGCGCTTCTACGACCTCTACGCGGGGCAGGGCTGACAAGTCGGGCGATGCAGTATCAGGGCGCGGGTAGGCGTAGATGTCGGTTTCGGCCAGCAGCCGGGGCGCGTCGTGCCAGCGGGGCAGGCCGGCGAGGTTGTCGGTGCCTAGCAGCAGCACGAAAACCGCCGCTGGGTGTTGCCGACGCAGAAAATCGAGGGTGGTGCTGGTGTAGCTAGGGCGCGGCAGCGCAAACTCGGCATCGGAGGCGCGGAGGCGCGGGTTGCCGGCAACGGCCAATTGCACGAGGTGCAGGCGCAGGGCTTCGGGCAGCAAATCGGCGGCGTTTTTGAACGGGTTATGGGGCGTCACCACCAGCCACACTTCGTCGAGGTCGGGCCGGTCGGCAAAATATTCGGCCAGAATGAGGTGCCCGGTGTGAACGGGGTTGAAGGAGCCGAAAAGCAGGCCAATGCGGGGCAATGTATTTTTAATTGTTGAATTATTGAATTGCTAAATTATTGCCGACGAATGCTCATGTCCCGCAGTGGGCGCATTGCTAACATGGGGCCGTAAGAGCAACAATTAAGCAATGCAACAATTAAACAATTAAGAAACTACACAATTCCCGGCTCATCGGCCAAGAAGCTGCGTACTAGGTGCTCGGCGTGGGCGGTGGCTTCTTCCAAATCGTCGTTTACGACGGTTACGTCGAATTTGTCCTCGAAAGCCAACTCAAACGTGGCCTTGTACATCCGCGATGAAATGCTGGATTTGGAGTCGGTGTCGCGGGCGGTAAGGCGCTGCTCCAAAACGGCCACCGAGGGCGGGCGGACAAAAATTCCCAGCGCCCGGTCTTTGTAGAACTCTTTAATGCTGAGGCCGCCCTTTACATCAACGTCGAGAATGGCGTGGCGGCCACTTTCCCAGATACGTTCAATTTCGGATTTGAGGGTGCCATAGAAGTTGCCTTCGTACACTTCTTCCCACTCCACAAATTCGTCGTGTCGGATTTTATCCTGAAACTCCGGCACGGAGAGGAAATAATAATCCTGGCCGTTTATTTCGGCGCGACCCCGGCGGTCGCGGGTGCAAGCCGAAATGGAGAAGCTCAGGTTCGGAATTCGGGCCATCAGCCGATGCACGATGGTGGTTTTACCCGCGCCGGAGGGTGCCGAAAACACAATGATTTTGCCTTGCATCGGGCAAAGCTACCAACGCAGGCGCAAGCCGGGGCCAAAGGCCGTAGTTATCCGTCGCTATTGGCCCCCAAAAAATCAGGCCAGCACTTGCGACAAAATAGTGGCGTGCAAAGCCCTTGGGCTTTCCCGGCGGGCAACGCGGTCGGTCAAAAAAGTCACGAAAATGCGCTGCTTGCGGATATCGTCGAAGCACGGCGAGCAATCGTCGTGGTGGTCGAGCAGGTAGTCCTCGTCGGCGGCCGTCAGGGGAGAACCTTCGGCGAGCTGATTAACTAAATCGTTCACGTGTTCGCAGTCGGGTTCGTGGGCAGTGGCGGGCATCACGAGCGTAGCCGAATTGGTGGTAGTAGCGGTGTGGGCCATATAAGGAGCGCGGACAGAACCGAAAAAAGGGTGGAAAAACAGTTAAAGTCCAATGACTGCTAGCAAGTTACAACTGCAAATTCGCAGTAGCTTACGGGGAGGTTAATCATTATCGACAGTGGATAGTTCCGCTGCGTCCTCCTTTTCGTCGTTGGCATAACCGAGGGTACGGGCATATTTCTCTAGTTTATCCTTGAGAAAATTGCGGGCGCGGTGCAGGCGTGAGCGTACCGTACCAATCGGAATATCAAGCACTTTGGCCATTTCCTCGTAAGTGAACCCTTCGAGGTCGCACAGGATGATGACGGTGCGAAAATCGACGGGCAACGAGTTGAGCGCCCCGGCTACTTCGTCGCCGATGAGGTCGCGGGTGGATTGTTGGCGCATATCCGACGACGACGCGCCCGTGTCGGCATCGCCTTCTACCTCGTCGGGGTTGTAGTAGCCCTCAATTTCGCTGTAATCAACCTTGGCGGGCTGTTTGCTTTTTTTGCGGAAGTCGTTGATAAACGAGTTCTTGAGGATGCGGAACAGCCACGCTTTGGCGTTGGTGCCCGGCTCGAAATACTCAAAAAAGCGGTACGCCTTGAGGTACGTTTCCTGCACCAGGTCGTTGGCATCGTCCTCGTCGAGGGTGAGGCGGTAGGCGAAGTTGTAGAGCGGGTCGAGCAAGGGCATCAATTCGGCCTGAAAACGCCGGTCTTTTACCTCTTTGGTCAGTTTAACCCGTTCGGGAGAGTCGCTCATGGAAAATGGGTGTTCGGTAGGTGATGTTCAGCAATCAAACGAAGCCCCGCCTTTGGACAGCAAAGAAAGTCAGCAGCCGACGAATGGCCCGCGCCAGGCACTGTGCCACTGTGTTGCCTGACTCAAAAATAAGTAGCCTGGGGCGCGGTACACGGCCGATTGCCGGATGTACGGACGTTGCCATTGCCAGGGTTGCGCGGGGTGCGCCAGCGCCACCGCCTGCCGAATGCTACTGCCATTGGGCAATGCGGGCAGCCAGGGTGGCGGGCAGCAGGGCGCGGATGCAAGCGCAGGTGGCCGGTGCGGCCCGGCAGTCCTGGCAATCCGGCTTATCAAAAACGATACACTCGGCTCGTGGCCCCAGCGGCCCCCAGCGGCCGGGGTGCATGGGCCGGATGGGCGGGTAGAGGCCCAGCGCGTGGCGGCCCAGTGCGGCGGCCAGGTGCAGCGGGCCGGTGCTGCCGGCCACAAGGCCATCGGCCGCAGCGATGAAGCTGATAAACTGAGGCAGTGTAAGTTGGCCCGTGAGGTCGGCGGCCAGGAACGGGGTGTTTTCGCGGAGCCAGGCGGTCAGTTCTGCGCCCTCGGCGGCTGTGCCCGTGACGAATACGCGGTGGCCCGCCGCGTGGAGCAAACGAGCAAGGTGGCCGAAATTGGCCAGGCCCCACTCGCGGGCGCTGCCCCGGCTGCGCGGGTGCAGGATGATATTGAGCTGACCGGGGCGACGCTTGGTCAGGCATTGCTGCCAGCGTTCGGCCAGCGGCTCGACGGGTTGCAGGCGCACCAACGGGGCCACAGCAGCGAGGTCGGGCGCGGCAATGTAGCCGAGCGGGGCCAGCAGCCGGAGGTTGAGCTGGGCTTCGTGCAACGGCGAATGGCGGCGGCTCAGGGCCACCAAGCGGTTGCACGTCAGCCAATGCCACCAGCGGCTGCGGGTGCCAATACGAAGCGGAATGCCCGCTTGCCGGGCCAGGCGGGCCAGCTTGCGATACGGAAAAACGTGGATGATGGCCGCCGCCGCGTAGCTTCGCAGGTGGGCTACCTGCGCGGGCGGCGGCAGTTGAAGCAAGTCGTCTAGGTTCAAAAAGTCGTCCACCCACGGGCAGGCCGCCGCCACCGGCGCGGTGTAACTACGGCCGATGAGCACCACCCGGCAGCCCGGAAACAGCCGCTTGAGCTGCCCGCAAACCGGCAGCGTCAGCACCACATCGCCGATGGCATCGGGGCGCGAAACGAGGTAGGTAAGCGTTTGGCTGGTAGCTGATGGCTGGTGGCTGATGGCTTCTGACCTGAGAATCAAATTGCTTTTCTGTTAAATTCAGTGGGTTGTGCGCTACAGCAAGTGCGAGCCTGGCGAGCCAGCCGCAGCCGGTTGCTGGTTGCGTTGCTCATTGAGAACCCGCAGCTTGGCGTATTTCACGAACACACTGCACGCCGACAAATACGCAATGCAGAGGCCCGCAAAGCCGTCCAGAAAACCCCGCCGCAGCACGTATTGATTGAAAAACTTCCAGGGCGGTTTGAGCCACAACTGCCACCAGCCCGACCGGCGGCCCTGGGCGGCCAACTCCTCGGCCCCAATGGTGCTGAAGTGGTTGAATTGGGCCAGGTGCTGGGCGATGGACGTGTAGGAATAATGAAGCAAGTCGTGTTGCAACGCGCCTACCGCCTGCCCGGCAGTTACCTCAAACCGCTCGTGGAGCAGGTGGCCCGTCCAGCGGCCCAGTCGGCGGTCGTAAAGACGCAGTTTGCGGTCGGGGTACCAGCCGCCGTGGCGTACCCAGTGGCCGCAGTAGTTGGTGAGGCGCGGCAAGGTGTAGCCAGCGGCGGCGAAGTTGGTTTTGATTTCCTGGATTTCGGCCGTCAAGTCGGGGGTTAAGACCTCGTCGGCGTCGAGCTGTAGAATATGGTCGAAACGAGCTTGCGCGGTGGCAAAGTTTTTCTGCGTCACGTAGCCCACAAAGGCATTTTGCACCACCCGCACCCCGTGCGCGTGACATATGGCCACGGTGTCATCCGTCGAGAACGAATCTACCACTACCACGTCGTCGGCCACGGCGGCGGCGGCTTGCAGGCAGCGGGCAATGTTGGCCGCTTCGTTGAAGGTGATGATGACGACGGAGAGCACGGCACGGCGCTTAGTGAGAAATAGGAATGGAGAACATTGCGTCTTTCTGTTTCCTTAGGTTCTCTCCCGCCACAACCAGAAACCCGTAGCCGAAGACAAACAAATTGAGGCTGATTTGCAGGCTCAGAATATCGTCAATTAGCATGACGGTGGCTTGGCTGAGGAGGAAGAAGACAAGGTAGGGGTTTTGCCGCGTTTGTCGCCGCGCCAAGGGCCAGCCCAGCAGCGCCAGCAGCAGCGCCAGCCCCACCACTCCCCCACCCAGGAGCGTGTCAAGATATTGATTATGAACATCGACGCGGTTGGCGGGGGCCAGGCCGTAATCTTTCCAGTCGTACTGCGTCATCATAGCGGCGTGGGCGTCGGCCGGAGCTACGCCCAGCAGCCAGTGCTGCCGGATGATGACAAGGGCCGTTTCGGCCGCCGCCAGGCGGCGGGCCAGCGAATATTCGTTGATATCGTGGCCTTCGGCGAACTGACCCACGTCCCACACCGTGGCATTTGCCCGTTGCCGCACCGACTCCAGCGTCTGATACGCCAGCCACGGCCCGACGGCCAGGGCCAACAACAAGGCGCAGCCCCAGAGCCAGTGCTTTTGCAGCAGCAACCGCACCACGAACGCCAGCAACCCCACGTAAAGCACCAGCAAACCAGTGCGATAAGCCAGTATGTGCAGCGTGATAACCATTGCGGCCATTGCCACCCCGAGCGCCCCCCGCAACACCGGGCCAACCAATGCCTCGCGCCGCAGCAACAACGCCCAGAACACGCTCATGGCCAGCATCACCCCGAACGGAATGTGAAAAATACCGGTGATGCCCTGCATATTCTGGCCGAAGCCGATGGCTTCGTTGGCCGCCGCCGGGTCAAGCCAATACTGGCCTAGCGTGGCCAGGCCCACGGCTGCCGTGCCCAGCACAAATAACGCCCCCACCGCCAGCCGCTGCCGCCCCCTGAGCGGCACGGCCAATGCAAACGCCAGCGGCACCCCCAGCCACGTCAGGCTGCGAAATAGCTCGTGCCGCCACGCAGCCCACTCGTTGGTATAGAAGCCACTAACCAGTAAAAAAACCACCAGCGCTGCCGCCCGCATGGCGGCACCGTTGCGGAAATACTGCGGCCAGTCGCGCCGCAAATTCGGGTTGGCCAGCGCCGCCAGCGCCCCCACCACCGGGGCCAGGGCCACCAGCGCCCGCGAGGCCAGCAGGCCCGCTACGCCCGCCGCGCAAGCCAGCCACAGCAACTGCTGCGACAGCCGGCCAGATAAGTAATATTGCACAGAAGCCAAAAGTTAAGCCACTTGTTGGGCCGAAGTCGCCGGTAAAGTTACCAACACTCGCAAAAAACAACGGGCCGCCGGATTGCTCCGACGGCCCGTTGCCGCAGTGTTTCGCTTGTTGGCTTGGTTTGGATGCGGCCTGACGCGCGGGTTGAAAACCCGCGCCACCGCCCAAACATTAGTACCGGTAGAGGTCCGACTTGAACGGCCCTTCAACAGTTACTTTGATGTAATCGGCTTGGTGCGTGGTCAGCTCGTCCAGCTCGACGCCGATTTTGGCAAGGTGCAGGCGGGCCACTTTTTCGTCAAGATGCTTGGGCAGGGTGTACACTTCGTTCTGGTACTGCTCGGCCCGCTCCCACAGCTCAAGCTGGGCCAACACCTGGTTGGTGAACGAGGCCGACATCACGAACGACGGGTGGCCGGTGGCGCAGCCCAGGTTCACGAGGCGACCCTCGGCGAGAATGATAACTTCTTTGCCTTCAATGGTGTAGATGTCCACCTGCGGCTTCACGGTGTCTTTGGTGTGGCCGTAGTTCTTGTTGAGCCAAGCCATGTCAATCTCGTCGTCGAAGTGGCCGATGTTGCAGACGATGGCCTTGTCTTTGAGGCTGCGGAAGTGCGTTTCGGTGAGGATGTCGCAGTTGCCGGTGGCCGTCACCACGATGTCGGCTTCCTTCACGGCGTTGGCCAGTTTTTTCACGGCGTAGCCGTCCATTGCTGCTTGCAGGGCGCAAATCGGGTCAATTTCCGTCACGATGACGCGGGCACCCGCGCCGCTGAGCGAGGCGGCGGTGCCTTTCCCCACATCGCCGTAGCCGGCCACGACGGCCACTTTGCCGGCCATCATCACGTCGGTAGCCCGGCGGATGGCATCCACGGCCGACTCTTTGCAGCCGTATTTATTGTCGAACTTCGACTTCGTTACCGAGTCGTTCACGTTGATGGCCGGGAACGACAAGGTGCCGTTTTTGACGCGCTCGTAGAGGCGCAGCACACCGGTCGTGGTTTCCTCGCTTACGCCCTTGATGCCGGCGGCCAGCTCGGGGTAGTGGTTGAGTACCATGTTGGTGAGGTCGCCACCGTCGTCCAGAATCATGTTCAGCGGCTGGCGGTTTTCGCCAAAAAACATGGTTTGCTCGATGCACCAGTTAAATTCTTCCTCGTTCATGCCCTTCCAGGCATACACCGGAATGCCGGCGGCGGCAATGGCGGCGGCGGCGTGGTCCTGGGTCGAGAAAATATTGCACGACGACCACGTCACCTCGGCCCCCAGCGCGGTGAGGGTTTCGATGAGCACGGCCGTTTGAATCGTCATGTGCAGGCAGCCGGCAATGCGGGCACCTTTAAAGGGCTGGGCCGCGCCAAACTCCTCGCGCAGGCTCATCAAACCGGGCATTTCGGCCTCGGCGAGGCGGATTTCCTTGCGGCCCCACTCGGCCAGCGTCATATCTTTAACCTTGTACGGGACGTAGGTTGTCGTTTTGGTTTCCACCATGATAGGGGTTGTTTTTTGAGGTTGTCGGGTTTCAACCGCAAAGATACGGCGGATGTTCGGAGGCCGAAAAAAAGCCCGCGCCGAGTGGGCGCGGGCTTCCAAAATTTATGCTACTGTTACCTAATTATGCTTGAGCAATTGCAGCGTGAATTTTTCGTTGTCGGTTGGGGCCGAAGCGGTGGTGGCACCGCGAATGATGACAGAGTAAATGCCCCCAGCCACAAATGAAGTGCCCAGCACAGCACCACCAAAAGCCGGCTGGATAGCCGCATTGCCGCTATTGGCCAGATTGTAGCTGCCCGCACCAGCCGGCACTTCCACGAAAGCAGAAGCCTGCCCAGCAGCGGTAGCCGCCGTGACGGGCACCAACGCGCCGCCACTGCTCGGGGTTTTGCTTAAGGTAAAAGGGCTATCCAAGTCCTGTCCTACATGAACCAAACGCACTTTGGCTGTGCCAGCGGCGGGAGCGGTAAGGTTGTCTTCCACGAAAAGGCCTGACACCGTGCCCGTCGATTGGGCGGGGGCGCTGTAGGCAAAGTACGAATAGCTTTTGTCTTTGCTCAGCGTTTGGGGCATACTGTAAAGCGTAGCACCGCCGGTGGCATCAATAGTCGTTTTCAGGGTGAGGTTGCCCGTGCCCACGGTTTGGTAGTTGCTGTTGGTGCCGTAGGCTACCGCCGGACCCTCTTTGTCGCCCACCGAAACCTTGATACTGCGAGTAGAGGTATTGACGGCCGCGTGTACAGCGAGTACCTGAGCAGTATCAGGAGCTTGAACGGGAGCAGGCTCATCTTTTTTCGAGCAAGAGGCTATCAGCAGCGCAGCGGGCAGCAGCACCTGCAAAGCAGAACGAAGGGCGAAAGGCTTCATGGGGAGGTTTTTTGGGGTGAAGGTTTGGGCAAATTTACGCCCGCCGTTGCCCGCAACGCAACGTGCCGGCATTAGGTTGGGCACGGGCGCACAAAAATTCCCATTCAAGGCCCAAACCGCCGGTTATCTTTGTCCAATGATGCTACCTTCAAAAACATGGCGCTGGACCAGCATAGCCGCCGCCGTAGCCATCGCCAGCTTTGCCGCCCACGCCCAGCAAGGCCCCGCCACCATCCGATTGCTGCCCGAAGATGCCCAACGCGGTTTCAACGGCCACCAGCACAATTTTTATTTTTTGCCGCCCGGCCAAACCGGCGAGAACTACCAGAGTGCCGGCTTTTTCGGCCAGAAGTTGCGCCCCTACCTGGCCGACAACACCGAAGCCCTGAGCCGGCTCGATGATTACCGCCGCCAAAAAACCTTCTTTTTGCTTGACCGGGTGGTGGCCGTGGGTGCGCTGGGCGTGTACGGCGGGCTGGTGTTTGAAAAGGACAAGTTCCCGCAGTACGCGAGTACGCCGCAACTGGTAGCGGGCGGCGTTTTTGTGGGCAGCATTCTCACTACCCTCTTCATCAACCGCAATACCAACAGCCACTTTCAACACGCCGTGGAGGCTTACAACGCGGGCAAGTCGCGCACTTCTGTGCCCGGCCAGCTACGGCCGAGTACCCTGGGTGTGGGCCTCAACCCCGGCCCTGGCGGCGGCCCCACCCTGGCCCTGGGCTGGCGCTGGTAGTCTTTTGGTTTCTGGTTGCTTGTTTCTGGTTCCTTGTTTTGGACAGAACGGCCAACCAGAAACGAGCAACAAGAAACAAAAGAATGGACCTGGAATTTCCTTTGCCCGAAGCGGCGCGGCGCTACCTCGCCGCTCATATTCTCGACGACCCGGCCCACTTAGCCCTGCAAGCCCGCCGCCACCCTGGCTTGCCGGTACCGGCGCTGGTGCGGCAAATCCAGGCCCGCCAGAAGGCCCGCCTCAAGCTTCCCGAATGGGCCGACAACCCGGAGCTGCGCTTCCCGCCGGCGTTGTCGGTCGAGCAGGCGTCATCAAGCCGCACAGCGGCTTTTAAGGCGGAGTTGCTGAGCGGCAGCCGGTTGGCTGACCTCACGGGCGGCTTCGGGGCCGATGCGGCCGCGTTTGCTCAACGCTTTGCTCAGGTAGATTACGTGGAGCGCAACGCCGAGCTGACCGCCGTGGTGGCCTACAACTTCGCGCACCTCGGCATTGCCAACGTAACCGTGCATAATGCCGAAGCTGTTGATTTTCTGCGCGGAACCTCGGCTCACTACGACTGGCTTTACCTCGACCCCGCCCGCCGCGACACGGCCGCCCGCAAGGTAGCAGGCCTGGCCGACTGCGAACCGAACGTGCCCCGGCTGCTGCCGCTGCTCCTGCACCGCGCCGAGCGCATTCTGCTCAAGACCTCACCCATGCTCGACATCGAGCAGGCGTGCCAGGAGTTGGGCCACGTGCGCCGGCTGTGGGTGGTGGCCGTTGATAATGAGGTGAAAGAAGTGCTCTACGAACTCGGGGCCGAGCCCGCCATCGACCCCGAACGCTACGCCGTGAACCTGCGCCGCCACGGCCCAAATCAAGAATTTCGCCTCAACCGTGCCCGCGAAGCCCGCGCTATCCCGCGTTATGCCGAAGCGCAAAAATATTTGTACGAACCCAACGCCGCCGTGCTCAAGGCCGGGGCGTTCCGTAGCGTGGGCACTGCTTTCGAGCTGTTGAAGCTGCACCAGCACAGTCACTTGTACACGTCGGAAGTATTACGAACCGATTTTCCGGGCCGTATTTTTCGCGTCCTGGCCGTCGAAAAGGCTGACCCCGCCGCCCTCAAGGCCCACCTCGGCCCCGAGGCCCGCGCCCACGTCACGACCCGCAACTTCCCCGATTCGGTGGCCGACTTCCGCCGCCGCACCGGCATACGCGAGGGCGGCGATGTTTACTTGTTCGCCACTACCGACTTACGCAACCGTTTAGTGGTGTTGGTGTGCGAAAAAGCAGTTGTTGAGCCGTTGGCTATTAGTTGATAGTCGTTAGTTTTTATTCAAACTTTTAGCCCGGTTTTTCATGCGTTTCCAGCACAAAACGGCCCTTGTTACGGGCGGCACCTCCGGCATTGGCCGCGCTACCTGCCTGCGGCTGGCCACCGAGGGTGCCCGCGTAGCCGTGCTGGGCCGCAACGCCGCCGAAGGGGCCGAAGTGGTGGCAACCATCAAAAAAGCCGCCGGTCAGGCCGCATTTTACCGGTGCGACCTGGCCCAGCCGGCCTGGGTTACGCGGGCCGTCCACCGCGTCCTGACCGACTTTGGCTCCCTTGATGTACTGGTGAGCAATGCCGCCGTGATGACTTACCTGCCGCTGCTGAAATTGCCACTCACCGAATGGGATAATGTACTGAACGTGAACCTTCGGGCCTTTGCCCAACTCTGTCAGTTGTGCCTGCCAACCATGCCGGCCGGGTCGGCCATCGTGGCCATCAGCTCGGTTCACGCGCACCAGACCACGCCCGGCGTGGCCCCCTACGCCGCCAGTAAGGGGGCTACCGAGGCACTCGTCCGCGCCCTGAGCCGCGAATTGCCCATCGCCCAAACCCGCATCAACGCCGTAGCTCCCGGCGCGGTGGACACGCCAATGCTCTGGGCCAACCCCAACGTGCAAAACGGCACCGAAAAAATTGAAGGGGCCATCGGCCGCCCCGAAGACATTGCCGCCGCCGTGGCCTTTTTGGCTTCGGCCGACGCTGCTTTTATCCACGGCACCACACTGGTCGTGGACGGTGGCCGGCTGGCGCAGTTATGAGGCGGTGAATTGGCGGATTGGCGGGTTGATGCTCAATTTACGTTCTCAATGAAGCACACCATCTAACGAATTCACCAATCCACCACCCCACCAATCCGCCAACCCACTAACTTTGCCCTTCGGCCGTAATGCAACGGCCAGCCCGGTGGCGGCGGGCTTTCTATTTCGCTTCCTTTTTTGTTCGCTTCGATGCCCTACCTGTTCACGTCCGAATCGGTTTCGGAAGGCCACCCCGATAAAGTTGCCGACCAGATTTCCGACGCCATTCTCGACGAATACCTCCGCCACGACCCCACGGCCAAAGTGGCCTGCGAAACCCTGGTTACCACCGACTTCGTGCTCGTGGCCGGCGAAATAAAGTCCTCGGCCCACATCAAAGCCGAACCCATCGTCCGGGCCGCCATCCGGCGCATTGGCTACGATAAGCCCGAATACCTGTTCAACGCCGACACCTGCGAGGTGCTCAACAAGTTGCACGAGCAGTCGGCCGACATCCGTCAGGGCGTGGACCGGGCCACCGCCGAAGAGCAAGGGGCCGGCGACCAGGGCATGATGTTCGGCTACGCCACCAACGAAACCGAAAATTATATGCCGCTGGCCCTCGACCTGTCGCACCGGCTGCTGCAAGAGCTGGCCGTGCTGCGCCGCGAGGCCCGCGAAATGCCTTACCTGCGCCCCGATGCCAAAAGCCAGGTCACGATTCGCTACTCCGACGACCACCGGCCCGAAGCCATTGACACCATTGTCGTTAGTACGCAACACGACGAGTTTGACACCGACGAGCCGGCCATGCTCGCCCGCATCAAGCACGACGTTATCCACGTCCTCATCCCGCGCGTCAAGGCCGGCCTCAGCGCCGACGTGCAGGCCCTCTTCACCGCCGACCTCACCCACCACATCAACCCCACGGGCAAGTTCGTCATCGGAGGCCCCCACGGCGACTCGGGCCTCACGGGCCGCAAAATCATCGTCGATACCTACGGCGGCAAAGGTGCCCACGGCGGCGGGGCCTTCTCGGGCAAAGACAGCAGCAAAGTGGACCGCTCGGCCGCCTACGCCGCCCGCCACATTGCCAAAAACCTGGTGGCCGCCGGCGTGGCCGACCAGGTGCTCGTGCAGGTAGCCTACGCCATCGGCGTGGCCCAGCCCGTGGGGGTGTTCGTGACAACCTACGGCACCACCAAAGCCCTCGACACCCACGGCAACCTACTAACCGACGGCGCAATAGCCGACAAAGTAACCACGTTGTTCGACCTGCGCCCCTACGCCATCGTGCAGCGGTTCGGGCTGCAAAACCCCATCTTCGGCCCCACCGCCGCCTACGGCCACATGGGCCGCCAACCCGGCACCGTGACCGTAACGATGGGCAGCGGCGAAGAGAAAACCTTTGAAACCTTCACTTGGGAAAAGCTCGACTACGTGGCGAAAATCCGGGAGGCGTTTGGGTTGTAAGTAACCCGCTGTTTGTTGCTTACAAAATCCTTTTTGTTTAAAAAGCCCCAACCGCGTAGCGTGGTTGGGGCTTTTTTGCTGCTTAACAAAAAGGTAGCATTAAAACTAATTTTTTTCGCCTACATTTACCCGTGCAACCTGGCACACCCCGGCTATTGGCCATACGCAGGGGTGACAAGGTGCAGCGA
Organism: Hymenobacter sp.; assembly: GCA_025362615.1. GTDB lineage: Bacteria > Bacteroidota > Bacteroidia > Cytophagales > Hymenobacteraceae > Hymenobacter. Next base: position 14,284 of record JANYFQ010000068.1, read on the forward strand.
CATTCCCATCATTCACCTAAATCAATTTCACATGAAAAATTCTACAACCCCGCAAAAAACGGGGGGGGGGGCCGT